>JAICUE010000335.1 GCA_025936015.1 Gemmatimonadaceae bacterium | reverse complement strand
TTCCTCACCGGCCTGGGTCTCATAGCGGAAGTCCGTGATGAAGATCGCGTCGCGCTGCGACACGAACAGCAGCGCGCTCGAGCCGGAAAATCCGGTGAGGTAGCGGATGTTCGCCATTCCGCTGAGCAGCACGCCATCGAGATGCGCCTTATCGAGTGCGACGCGCAATGCATCGAGTCGCGCGGGACGCGCGTCGCGCGGTTCCGATGCACCCATGTCAGCTCGTCGGTGCCAGCTTCGCGACCAGACCGCGCAACGCGAGCTCGTAGCCATACGCGCCAAAGCCGCAAAGAACCCCGACCGCGCCTGACGCGAGCATCGAATGGCGCCGTTCAGGCTCGCGCGCGTAAACGTTAGTCACATGCAGCTCGACGAACGGAAGGGCGATCGCGGCGAATGCGTCGCGCAGTGCGAGGCTGCTGTGCGAGTACGCACCGGCATTGATGATCGCGCCGTCGGCGGCGCCGCGGAGCGCGTGCACGCAGTCGATCAGCTCTCCCTCGCCATTCCTCTGCTCGAACGTCACTTCGACGCCGATCTCGCGCGCGACCGCGCGCAGGCGCTGCTCGACGTCGGCGAGAGTGTCTTTCCCATACACCGACGGTTCGCGCGTGCCGAGCAGGTTGAGGTTCGGTCCGTTGAGGACTGCAATCCTCACTTCTTCTTCAGCCCCGTCAGCCAGTCGTTGAACTGCGCGACGTCGTCATCCGGTGTCAGCTCGGGGCCACCAACAGCGGTGCCGCCCGGATCAGTCGGGCGCGCGGGCTGTTTCTGCGCCGAGTTCGTGCCGTCGGAGAAGAACTGATCGAACGAGAAGCCACCGCTGGCGCGGCCAGTCTTCCGGTCTGCTTCGCGGAAGACGTGGTCGAGCGAAAGCTCCGTCGTCGCGCGCTCGGCGGGCCGCCCGCCTAACGCCTGGGTCTCGACAACCGGAAACGCCCCCGAAAGCACGCTCGCCGCGCGCTCGTCGTCACTGCTCCCGCCATCCCCGCCGAAGAGCTGATCGATCGTCCCGCCCTCGCCGATGTCGGTCGCGGGCTCGGCGTCGGTCGGCGTGTACATCGCGGCAGCCAGTGCATCGTCCTGGGCGTGATCGCTCGTACGAGCTCCCGACTGCTCTTCCGCGGTTGGCTCGTAAGCCGGTGCGGCCGGGGCGGGCGGCTCGTAGACGGGCGCTTCGTACGCCGCCGGCGCACTGTCATGCTCCTCGTGCGGATGGACGTTGACGCCCGGCGGGAGCGTCACGCCCTCCGGGACGATCAAGGCGTCGTCGAGGGTGTGCGCCTCATCGCCGGTGGTCGTCTCGTCGACGAGATCGAAGTCCTGGTCCGCGGCAGTCGTCAGCGTCGCGCCCTGCCACGACTCGGTCGCGTGAGCGTCGTAACCGGCTCCCGGCGGCGCGGCGTTCGATGCGCCTAACGCTTCGCCGTAGGCGCGCTCCTCGGCGGCGTCGGCCCGCGCGCCCGCGGCGCGCCCCTCGTCGCTGTCTTCATAACGCTGCAAGACGCGGCGGCGCATCAGCGCGGCGAAGAAGGAGCGAATCGTCTCCGGCTCCTTCGCGTGCCGCCGCTGCGCCTGCTCGATGACTTCGTCGGAGACCGCCGCGGCCGCAACGCTCGACCGCGACCCGCCCTCGAGCGACGCGACCCGCTCGCGCAACCCTCGATCGTTAGGGTTCTTCGCGAGCAGCTGCCGGTAGACGCCGAGCGCTTCCTGCGTGAAACCCTGCTGGAGGTACAGCTCGGCCATCGTCTCCGTGACGAATGCGGCCGGAGTCTCCTCGGCCGGCGCGGTCTCGCCGGTGAACGGCACACCGAAGCCGGACGGGGTGCTCCCAGCGGCCGGAGCTTCGTTCTCACGCGGAGGCGGAACGAACTCCATCGTCTCGAAGCCGAACGCATTGGACGAGCCGAACGACTGCATGTTCTCCCGCTCGGCCTCGTCGCGCGCGGCGCGCGTTGTCGGCACATCGGGCGCGTGTCCGACGAGCACCTCACCACTGCCCGACGTCTCGACCGCCGGAGACGTGCGCGGACGAAGATCGATTTCCTCGCTGCGCTCCACTCCTTCGATCGGCTTTGCCGCGGCGTCGGGGTTGGGTGGCGCGAACGCTCCTTCACCGTCGCGCTCCAGCTCCAACCGGGCGTCCTGTGTCGGCGCCGCCGCGGGAGCAGCGGGTGCCGCGGCGCGCGGAATGTTGACAGGCGGAATCGGCGGAATCGACGGCATCGAGATGCTGTCGCGAATCTCGAGTCGTTGCGTCGGCGCACTTGCGCCAGCGCCCGGCTGCCCTGCTGTCGACTGCTCGGGATTGATCTCGCCCCAGCCGCCCATCCCACCATCGGCCGGCTTGGCCGCTTCGTCCGCGGACGGCGCGGGAGCCGGCGGGGGCGCCGCGTCGAGCGCGGCGATCTGGCTGGCGATCTCCTCATTGCGTGGATCAGCATCGAGCACGCGCTGGTACCATTGCCGCGCGGTCACCGAATCCCCGCCCTGCAGCGCGATGTCGCCGAGGTGGCGAAGCGCGATGAGGTTTTCCGGGTCCAGGCCGAGCGCCGTCTCGAACACGCCCTTCGACTCGTCGAACTGCCCGGACTCGAACAGGGCCTGGCCGAAGACGATGTGGCCACTCATGTGGCCGGGCTGCTGCGGGAGGTACGCACGGCACAGCTGAATGGCCTGCTCGAGATCACCGGCCTTCCGGTACTCGTTCGCGAGTGGAGCGAAGTAGCGGCGGGGATTCTCGTCGAACTTCTTCTTCAGCTCGTCGATGCGAGGGGAGCTAGCCATTACGCCTCGTACGCCTCGGAGGGGTGCCTTCGGCCAAGGCCGTCGGGAATGGTGAATGTACATACCACGGACGATTCAAGTCAATCGAAGTTGCACTCTGACTTGATTTTACCCCTTGCCGCGCCGTAGTTTGCGGGCTCGTTCGCAGCGTCGTTCCACCCCCCCCTACAGCTCTCCAGGAGTATCGTTCCGTGCTGCAAAAGATGCGGAGCGCGTCGAAGTTCATTTTCATCGCGATGGCGTTCTTCTTCATCGTGGGATTCCTGCTGCTCGAGACCTCCGGCATCCTGAACACGAGTGCCGTGACGCCCAGCACCGCGGTTGCCGAGGTGAATGGCCAGGACATCCTCTACACGCAGTGGCAGCAGCAGGTCTCGCAGGCCGCCGAGCAGGAGCGCACGCGGCGCGGCCGCACGCTCAACGGCGACGAGATGCAGCAGCTCGAGCAGCGTGTGCTTGATGACATGATCAACAACGTGCTCCTCGAGCAGGAATACAAGCGTCGCGGTATCACGGTCACGACGCGCGAGCTGCAGGAGGCCGCGGACTATGCGCCGCCGCCCGCGATTCAACAGGCGCCCGAGCTCCAGACCAACGGCCGCTTCGACATCGACAAGTATCGCCGCTACCGCAACAGCGCCGCGGCGCGCCAGACGGGATTGAACCTCTATCTCGAGCAGTATTACCGCGACGAGATCCGCCGCCAGAAGCTGTTCGACCAGATCGCCACCGGCGCATACCTCACCGACGCGCGCCTCTGGTCGGCGTGGCAGGATGCCAACGACTCGGCGCGGATGACCGCGGTGACGTTGACGCCGGACCGCATCCCCGACGCGAAGGTCGAGGTGACCGACGCGGAGCTCGACAGCTATCTCAAGGCGCACGAGAAGGAACTGACACGCCCCGGCCGGGCGGTTCTTTCCATCGTCACGATTCCGCGCACGATCACCGCAGCCGATACGGCGGCGGCGCGGGCGAAGGCGGCGGAGCTCCGGCAGGAGATCGTCAGCGGTCAATCGAAGTTCGAAGATGTCGCACGGGCGGAGTCAGCCGACACGGCCTCGGCGTCGCAGGGCGGCGCGCTCGGACGCGGTCCGCGTGGGCGGTTCGTCAAGCCGTTCGAGG
>JAICUE010000584.1 GCA_025936015.1 Gemmatimonadaceae bacterium | reverse complement strand
CCTCGAGGGAGACACGGCCGGCCAGGTGGATGCGAACCGATGGGAACTCGAACGTCACGCCAATGCTCCGCCAATCCGACGCCAAGGTCTCCCGGATATACCTCCACGCCGTGACGCAGGCAATGACCAACCCCGGGAGGACACGACCATGGCGAAGCAGGTATCCTGCGACTGCGGCAAGACGTTCCGCGAATCCACCGACGATGGCCTGGTCGCCGTGGTCCAACGCCACGCACGCGACGTCCATCGCATGGAGCTCTCGCGTGAGCAGGTGCTCGCGATGGCGGAGCCCGCGTGATGCGCCGGGCGCAGCTGGTGCTCGTGGCGGCGGGCATAGCGGTCGCCTGCACGCAGCGTCCGTCACCCACCATCACCGCGCAGCCGGTGCGCGGCGCGGTGGGTGACACGGTCCGCGTCATCGTAAACCACGTCCGAAACGATCGCCGCGACGAGTTCGAGCGCTTCCTCCACGAAACGCTGTACCCGGCGATGGTGCAGGCCGCACCGACCGACTCGATCACCGCGCGGCAGATGCAGCGCGCGCGTTTGCTGCGCCCGGCGACGATGAGCGCCGACAGCACATGGTCGTACGTCTTCATCGTCGACCCGGTGGTATCGAGCGCGAGCTACAGCTTCCCACGCCTCTTCGCGAAAGTGTTCGCGCCGGCGAAGGCCGACAGCGCAATGCAAAGCTTCCGCGAATCGCTGGCGCGTCCCTCGGAGAGCTACATCCTCGTGAACGAGCACTGGTAGAACGCAGCGGTGGCCTGGCGCCCGATGCCGCGGGCGGCGGTCGCTGTCCGTGATCGACGCCGACTCGACCGTTGCCATAGTCTCCGCGTTCGCGGGCTGGCCCTGAGATTGTATAGACTCAGGACATCATGCCCGCACCGAAGACTCTCCTCCCCGCTCCCGACCTCGACCCCGCGCACGACCCGGGCTTCGCCGCCGCCGGGGAGCGCGCCGAGCAGGCGCTCGCCGCGATCCCGCCCGACGCGTTAGGCGCCCCGCTCGCCGTCGGCGGAAACGAGGTGCGCGTCGGTACCGCGTCGTGGACCGATCCGACGATCGTGAAGGGTGGTGTCTTCTATCCGCGAGGGACGAGCAGCGCGGAAGACCGGCTCCGCTATTACGCGAGCCAGTTTCCAGTCGTCGAGGTGGACTCGAGCTACTACTCGCTCCCCGAGGCGGCGACCGCTGCGCTCTGGGCCGAGCGTACGCCGGCGAACTTCGTCTTTCATCTCAAGGCGCACGCGCTGCTCACCGGGCAGCCGAGCGAGGTCGCGCGCCTTCCGGAAGACATCACCGACATGATGCCGCAGTCGCTGCTCGAGAAGTCGCGCGTCTACGCAAAGGACCTTCCATTGGAAGTGTACGACGCGATCTGGGAGCGCTTCCTCGACGCGATCGAGCCGCTGCGCAAGGCGGGAAAGCTCGGCGGCGTGCTGCTGCAGTATCCGCGCTGGTTTCTTCCCAATCCGCCGAACAAGGACATCATCGCCGAATCGGTGACGCGACTCGCCGCCGT
>JAICUE010000021.1 GCA_025936015.1 Gemmatimonadaceae bacterium | reverse complement strand
GGAATCCGGTGCTGGCTAATCCGCGGCGACCGTCCCGAAATCGTAGCCCGGCACCGAGATGCGCGGAATCGGCGCGCCGATGGTGTTCTCGATCGAGCGCACCATCGCGATCTCGTCGGGCGACATGAAGGTGAACGCGTCGCCGGTGGATGCCGCACGCCCCGTCCGCCCGATGCGATGGATGTAATCCTCCGGCTGCTGCGGGACGTCGTAGTTGACGACGTGCGTGATGCCGGAGATGTCGAGCCCGCGCTGCGCGATGTCGGTCGCGACGAGGACGTTGACCTCGCCGCTCCGGAACTGTTCGAGCGCTTTCATGCGCTGCGCCTGCGACTTGTCGGCGTGCATCGCGGTCGCCTTCACTCCCGCCTTCTCGAGGGCGTGGACGACCTTGTCGGCGCCGTGCTTCGTGCGCGTGAAGACGAGCACCGTCTCGGTCTTGGTATCCTTGAGCAGCTCGACGAGCAACTCGCTCTTCTTCTCGCGCGGCACCGGATAGACCGCGTGCGTCACCGTATTCGCCGCGCTCGAACGGCGGCCGATCTGGACGACTTTCGGACGCCGCAGATACTTGCGCGCGAGCGCCTCGACTTCCGGCGGCATCGTCGCACTGAAGAGCAATGTCTGCCGGTACGGTGGAATCTGGTCGACGATGCGGTTGATCTGCGGCGCGAAACCCATGTCGAGCATCCGGTCCGCCTCGTCGAGCACGAGGATCTCCAGGTCGTCGAGGACGACGTTCTGCCGCTCGAGATGATCGATGAGCCGTCCTGGGGTCGCGACGACGATGTCGACGCCGTCGCGCAGCTTCTTCTGCTGCGGCTCGAGCGGAACGCCGCCGAAGACGGCGACGACTTCGAGCCCCGACTCGGCGGCGTAGTTGCGAACGCTCTCTTCGACCTGGATCGCGAGCTCGCGCGTCGGCGTGAGCACGAGTGCGCGAGTGCGACGGGGACCGTCCATCAACCGGTTGATGATCGGCAGCGTGAACGCGGCCGTCTTTCCGGTGCCGGTCTGTGCGAGCCCCATCAGGTCGCGTCCCTTGAGCACGAGGGGAATCGCCTGCGCCTGGATCGGCGTCGGGCGCTCGTAGCCTGCGCGGCGGACTGCATCAAGAACCTGGGGGAGGAGGCCGAGTGCCTCGAAGGTGCTCTGCTCGGGGCGCGGCTCGTCCGCGCCGATGTCGGGCGTCTGCCCGGTGATGCTCTGCTCCATGTCACTCCAACTCGTCGGCTTCGCGCCCTGCCCACGACGCGGGCCGCGCTCTCGTTCACCGGTGAAATCTAGCCCGTCCCGAGGGACGACGCCACCCGCGGCCTCGCTTTATTCGCCCGATGCGACCAATGCGAGCAGCGCGAGCAGCTCCTCGTTCACCCGTGCCGTCGCTTCATCGGTGATGATGTGGCCAGCCCCGGCGATCGTCACGACCCGCTTCGGCGCGACATCGCCCACGAGCGCCGCGCTGTCGGCGATCACCACCAGCGGATCGAGCTCGCCGAGCACGATCGCAACGGGCATCGGCAGCGCGGCGATCGTAGGCGCGCCTAACGCGCGCCAGTCGAAGTCGCGGAGCAGCGCGTGGATCGCGCGGCCGTACTTCCCCCACTGCGACGGCGCCCAGTACTCGTCGATGTCGCGCGGCGGCGGCCGCCGCAGGCGGCCGGTTGCCGCGCTGATCACCGCCGCGACGATGAAGCGGCGGATCGCCAGGGGCCCGAGCCATCCGCCTAACGCGAGGAGGGGCTGGCCGAACCGCTTGATCGCCGGCCGCAGCGAGCCGACCCCGATCGGCGCGAGGAGGGCGAGCCCGCGAACCCGGCCGGGATGGTCGAGCGCGTACTGCAGGGTGATCCGCCCGCTCATCGAGTGGCCGGCCAGCACCGGCCGGCCGATGCCTAACGCGTCGATGATCGCCGCCAGCTGCGCCGCCATCGAGGCCGTCGTGTAGCTGGCTCGCGGATCGCGCTCGTCGCTCCGCCCGTGGCCGCGCAGGTCGACCGCGATCGCGCGATAGCCGGCGGCGGCAAGCACCGGAAGCGTTCCCGCCCAGCCGTAAACGCAGGCACCCCATCCGTGGCAGAGCAATACCGGAATCCCGTCGGCCGGTCCCGACTCGGCGACAAAGACACGCTCACCGGTGGCGATCGTGATGAAGCGCGATGCGACGAGATCATCACCCGCCGGATACATCCGCTCCGGCGGGAGTCGGCCCGGACTCAGACGGGCTCGATCGGCCGGCCGGCCAGGCGAGCGATCAGGCCGAGCCGGAAGGTCGCATCGGCCCACCGGTCCTCACCCGCGCTCCCCGACTCGAGCGGGTACGAGGCCCAGACGAACGGGTTGGTGCTCCGCACCGCGGCCATTCCCTTGTGCGGATGCCAGACGCCTTGCGCATCGCGGTCGTCGAGGAACCGTTCGAACAGCTTGTTCCAGTTGTCGTTGCGACGGAGGTAGCCGAGCCGGGCCATCAGCTCGAGCCAGACGAGCGCGAAGGGGACGTCGGCGTCGGCCGCGTTGCGATGCGGCAGCATGTCGCCGCAGACCAGATGCGGCGTCGGCACGACCTTCTTCCCCACCACCTGTACCAGCTCGCTGCGCGGCTGCGGCTGCGTGAGGTACGTGTAGAGCAGCTCGAGCAGCTCATAGTTCTCGCTGCGGAAAAGCGGCATGTACGCCAGCATCTGCAGCGTGTAGTACGATGGCGGCGCCGCTTCCGCGGCGAGTGCGTGCTGGTTGCCGATGCGGGTGAACGGCTTCTCGGCGAGCGGCGATTTCAGGAAGGCGCCGACGCGCTGCATGATCCGCCGCGCCGCGCCGCGCAGCCGCGGGTCGCTTTCGTAGCCGGCCTGCGCCAGCACCGACGCAGCCGCCTCGCGGAGCAGCATCCGCCCGCGCACCAGCGTCTCGTGATCGACCGCTGCCTTCCCGCCGAGCTCGTACAGGTACGCGGGGTCCTCGTCCTCGGCGAGCAGCCGGAAGAGGACGCGGCGCGCATGGGCCAGCGGCGGGGACTCGCGATCCCAACCGTACTCGAGCAACCGCCGGAAGGCGTTGATCGTCCCGACACCCTCGAACTTCTCGGCGCGCGCTGATGGAACGCCGAGCATCGAATGATTCCACGTGCCGTCGAGCCCCTGCTCGAGCGCGAGGAGGAGAGCGGGCGGATATGTGTAGGGAAGCTTCGAGACGGCTTCCTGTGCCGGCCCGCCGATCTTCGCAACCTCGCTGATGGCGCGACACTGGATCGGTGCTGACGCGTTGTCCAGCAGCCATTTCACCGGGACGATCACCGGCTCGGGCGGTGGCGGCGGGGTGACGGGGCCGGCGGCCGGGAGCGGGTTGAGAGTTCCCTGATTCAGCGGCTGGGCGGGTACGGTCACTATCGGGCGCTCGCTTTAACCTGTTATGGGACAACGTGATGCGGACGTCGCTCCAGCCTCGTGCGGCACCTCGGACGGCAGGCGCGTAACGATACATGAATTTCTGGCGAGCGCTAGGGGGGAGACTGCCGCGGTAGGCGTGAGCGCCTAACGGGTCTTCTCCAACGCCGAGCCGCGCGCCATCTTGGCGCGATATGCGTGGCGAATTCATCGATCTCGACGGCGCGCGGCTCTACTGCTACGCCGCCGGCACCGCCGGCGGCGGGGAGCCGGTGGTGTTCATCCACGGCTTTCCGGCCTCGTCGCACCTCTGGTCGGGCGTCGTCCCGCTCCTGCCGGACGGGCGGCGGCTGGTCGTCGTCGACCTGCTCGGCTACGGGCGAAGCGACCGGCCGGACCGCCGGGACGTCTCGATTCCCGGCCACGGGGCGCGGACCCTCGCCCTCCTCGACGCGTTAGGCATCAACTACGCGTGCATCGTCGGCCACGACGTCGGCGGGGGAATCGCCCAGTGGCTGGCCGTGCATGCGCCGACGCGCGTGTCCAAGCTCTGCCTGGTCAGCAGCGTCGGCTTCGACTGCTGGCCGGCGCGCGACGTGAAGCTCGCTCGCGCGACGCTGCCCCTGACGCGCTACCTCCCGCCGCTCTGGCTGCTCTCGGTGCTCCGCACCGACCTGCTCCGGGGCTACACCGACCGCGGACGCGGCATCCACTCGATCGAGCAGTATGTACGCCCCTTCGCCAGCGCGGAGGGGCGCGACGCATTCATCGCGCACATGACCGCGCTCGACTCGCGCGACACCACCGCGCTCGCGCCGAGGCTCCCGCACGTCGTCGCGCCGACGGCGATCCTCCATGGCGCGCACGACCCGTTTCTTTCGAAGGTCATCGCCGAGCGGTTGCGGACGGCGATCCCCGGCGCGACTCTGGACGTGCTCCCCGACGCACGGCACTTCCTCCCCGAGGAGTCGCCGGAGCGCGTCGCCGCAGCGATCACCACCCTGCTCGCCCGATAGCGCGAATGACGAATCCACCATCGTCCAGCTCGAAGCTCGAGACCTTTCGCGCGATGGTCGCGAAGAATCCGGAGAACGTGCTCGCTCGCTTCGGACTGGCGAACGAAGCGATGAAGGCCGGGTTCCACGAGGAGGCTGCTGAGCAGCTCGGTGCCTACCTCTCGCGCTACGACGACGAAGGCAACGGGTGGCAGCGGCTGGCCGAGTGCCGGCTCGCCCTCGGCCAGCCAGCGGAGGCGCGGGCCGCGCTCGAGCGGGGGATCGCCGCTGCTCGCCGCTTCGGCCACGGCGGGCTCGCGGGGGAGCTGGAATCGCGCCTCGAGGAGCTCGAGTGATCCACTCGCATGTGACCCATCCCAGCCCCGGCGGGTTGACGAGCAGTGTGAAGCCGACCGACGCCGCGCTCGTGCAGCGCGTGCTCGAGGGTGACGTCGAGTCGTTCGCGGTGCTGGTCGATCGGCACCACGAGCGCTGCCTTCGCATTGCCCTCAGGCTGCTCGGCAACACCGAGGATGCCGAGGAGACGTTGCAGGACGCATTCGTGCGCGCGTATCGGGCGCTCGGGCGGTACGAGGAACGCGAACAATTCGGGCCCTGGTTGACGCGGATCCTGGTCAACCGGTGCCGGACCGCGATCACCAGGCGCGTCAGGCATGGGAAGACTTTCGTCGACGATGAGCTGGCGATTGCCGCGGCAGCGACTCGCGACCGCGCGGATGGCGCGATGTGGCGGGCCGAGGTCGAGCGGGCGTTGGCGGCGCTCCCGGCGGAGCAGCGCGAAGCGTTCGTCCTGAAGCATGTCGAAGAGCTGGAGTACGATGAAATGGCTGAGATCACGGGCGCGGGTGTATCCGCGTTGAAGATGAGGGTGAAGCGCGCGCGCGAGCGGCTGCGCGCGCTGCTGGGGGGAGACGACAACTGATGATGCCGGGCGACGAGATGGACAGCGCCTTCGCGGCGCGAGTGGCGCGGACGCTGCGCGACGGGATAACGAGCACGCCGGAGGCGCGGGCGCGGGTCATGGACGCGATCCGCGCCGCTGCACCGCCGTTCCGCGGCGCCGGCGGGGACGCGATGGCGGACCTCCGGCTGCACCCAGGCACGGACGACAGCGCGCCGTTAGGCCTGACGTCGTCAGGCGCGGTCCCTCGAGTGGGGATGGCGACCAAGCGGACGAGCGGGCTGTGGCGGTCGCCCGCCGTCGCGCTGCTGGTGGCAGCGTCGATCGCCGCAGCGATCGCGCTCGTCCGGGCCGTCGGCGTCGAAGGACCGATTCCGGTGGTGCCCGGCCAGGGACGCGTCGCGGCCAGAGGCCGGGCAGCCGCGCCAGCGGCCGGATCGGTGGTCACGCCGGCGGCCGCCGGAGCGGCGACGCATTCGATCGGCGATGGGCACGCTCGCACCGCGCAGGTGCAGTTCGTTCTCGTCGCGCCGAGCGCGCGCCGGGTCGCGGTGGTCGGCGACTTCAATGATTGGGACAGCGGCGCCGCGCCGCTCACATCGAGCGGCGGCGTGTGGTCGCGCCAGCTCGATGTGCCCCTCGGGCGGCACGACTATGCGTTCGTCGTCGACGGCGAGCGGTGGGTGCGCGACCCTAACGCTCCGCAGGCTCCGGCCGACGAATTCGGCAGCGGTTATTCAGTCCTCGTGGTCGGGGAGAATCCGGGAGAGCACCGATGAGCGGATCAATGACCGGGATCGCGAGGCTCCTCGCGCTGACGGCGATCGCTGTCACACTCGCTGGCCAGCGAGCGAGTGCCCAGGACGCCCGGCTCGTCGCCCAGCTCGACGGCCCGACGCAGGCGCAGGTGAGCGCGGTGATCGAGCGCGCGCGCGCGGCGTCGCTGCCCGTCGAGCCGCTGGTGGACAAGGCGCTCGAGGGGGCGCGGAAGCACGCACCGGACGCGCGGATCGTCGACGCGGTGACGAGCCTTGCGGCCCGCCTCGACAGCAGCCGTCGCGCGTTAGGCAGCGCGTCGACCGAGGCGGAGCTGGTGGCGGCGGCGGCCGCGCTCCAGGCGGGGGTCGGTACTTCCGTGCTGGCGCAACTGCGGCAGCAGCGCGCCGGACGCTCGCTGGCGATCCCGCTCGTCGTCCTCGGCGACCTCGTGACGCGGGGAGTGCCGCACGACACCGCCAGCGCGCTGATCCTGCTCGTCGCCCACGAGGGACTCGGTGACGAGACGCTGCTCGCCATCCAGCGCGACGTGCAGCGTGACGTGCGCGATGGCGCGCACCCGGCGACGGCGGCGGCGATCCGCGCGCGGGGGGCGGTGAGCGGCGCGGCGACGCGACTCCGCCCGACGAAGGGTCCGCTCGCATCCGGGTCGGCGAGCAGCGCGGCGCCAGCGTCCACCGGCACGACGCATCCGGCGGGCGGCAAGCCCTGACATGCCGCGGTGGATCGGCGTCGCCGCGGTCGCCGGCGCCATCGCGTTAGGCAGCGCCCGGCCGGCTCGGGCCCAGGCCGGCGGCTGGGTCGATGTCGATGTCGCGCATGTGCAGACCGGGCGCCCGCCGAACAGGGCGAGCGAAATCGCGATCAGCGTCGCACCGTCGCTCCGGGCCGACTGGGGCCGCTTCTCGTTCGCCGACGATGGAAGCGCGACGGTGTCGGACGCTCGTCACTTCTTCGTGCAGGACGCCGTCGCCGGAACGATGCGCTCCCGCGAGTGGCGCGGGCTCGTCGCCGAGGGGGGGATCGGAGTGAGTGGGCTCGTCTACCGGACCGCGAACACCATCCGCACGATCGGGGGCAACACGGAAAACGTCGTCCCGATCGCGACCGGGCTCGTTCAAGCCGATGTGCGCGGGCGCGCCGATCTCGCGGTCGGACGATGGGGATTCTACCTGAGCGGCTCAGCGGGCGAGAACTTCGGCGGAACCGTCCACGTGCCGTGGGGAGTGGAGGCCGGCGCGACGCGCGAGCTGCGTCACCTCCTCCTCTTCGCGAGCATGCGTGCCGATCGCTTTCGCAGCACGCACCAGCTCCAGGTGTACAATCTCGACGCGACGTCGTCGTCGCAGGTCTTCAACCCGGAAACGCGCTCGGTCCAGCGCATCGATCCGATGCTCACTCTCGAAACCGGCGCGACGATGGCGTTCGGCCGGGCCGAGCTCACCGGCGAGATGGGCGCCCGCCAGGGCACGCACGATGTCGGGCTCACCGGGACCGAGGTGCGCAGCTGGTCGGAGCTCTGGTTCTCCGCGGTCGCGAGCTATCGTGTGACCCCGGGCACATTCATTCGCGCGAGCGTCGGCGGATATCCGACCGATTTCATTCGGCAGCTGCCGAATGGATCGTATGCATCACTCGGCGCGCGCTTCGAGCGCGGGAAGCGCGAGCAGCTCGATTGGTACCAGCCACCGGAGCTTCCCGCCTTTCGCGTCGATACGATTGCGGGTGGCGCGCGCGTGATCCGGTTGCGTGCGCCGCGCGCGCTCAAGGTGGAGCTGAGCGCGGACTTCACCGACTGGACGCCGCTGCCGATGCGCGCGCTCAAGGGTGGCGCGTGGGAGCTCGTCCTGCCGATCGCCGCCGGCACGTACCGAGTGAGCGTGCGAGTCGACGGTGGCGACTGGTCGGCGCCGCCAGGGCTCGTACCCGTCGCCGACGAATTCAATGGCGAGGTCGCGGTCGTCGTGATTCGCTGAGCAGCGGCGAGCATCGCGTGAGCCGCTGCAGCGACGTGGCCCGGCGCGTGCAGAGCAAGCACGACAACGGCGCGTGCCGCCGGGCGCATTTGGAGATGACACAATGAAGATGATCAGGATCACAACAATCGCCTTGCTGGCGATCGCCGCTGGCTGCGCGAGGATTCACGGAACGTCGAACGACGACTCCGTGACCGCGACGGTGGCCGTGCCGCGCGCACAGGCGCTGGAGATCGCGCGAACGCAGCTCGTTCATCATGGATTCACCGTGACAGGCGCGGGGAGCGATGTCCTCGTCACCTCGCCGAAGCTCGTGCCGAACTACCTGCGCGAAGTGTCGACGGCGAAGCCGAGCCCGCAGCGCTGGTTCCTCGTGGTCCAGGGGAGCGACATCCGCTTCTTCCGCGGGACGCACCTGCGGGTATCGGGCTACGTGCTTCCACCGGGGGCGGGTCAGGTCAGCGCGGTCACGAACGGCACGCGACTCGAGCAGTCGGCGATTCCGATCACCGAGCAGAACGCACGGCTCTTCCGCGAAGTACAGGCGGCGTCGAGCTGGATCATCACCGAAGCGAATCGGAAGAAGTGACCGCGAACGCGTCGACGGTGTAGCGGGACCCGGGGTTCCAGAGCAGCCACTCGTCGAACCCCGCGTCATGGCCGGCCCGAATCTGGGCCCGGACCTGCTCGACGCCGTAGTGGGGCGGCCCAAGGGTGAAGTCCTGGTACCAGGGAACGATTCGCGCCGCGCCGCTGATCCCAGCGGTGCGCCGCTTCGCATCCGCCAGCGCATGCGAGATGACTTCGTACGGATGAGCGTTAGGCCTGGCGATCCCGTAGCTCCCCGGCGCGTAGTGCGAGGGATACGTCATCGGCAGGACGACGTCGGCCCGGTCGACGAACATCTCCCATCGCTGTCCGATCCCCATGTCGGTCGTGTCGGACATCGTCAGCCCGAAGACATCGATCGTCATCGGCACGCCGGCCGTGGCGACTCGCTGGCGCAGCCGCCCGAGCTGGTCGCGAATCACCTGCGCGCGGACGCGTCCTTTCGCCAGCGGAAACGTCGCCTCGCTGACGAGGCGCTTCTCGTCGGGGAAGCGCACGTAGTCGAACTGCACGGCGCTGAAGCCTAACGCGACGGCTTCGTCGGCGAGATCGGCCGCGTAGTCCCACACCCCGGGCTGGTTGGCGTCGAGCCACGGCTTGCCATTCTTGTCGAGCCATGCGGAATCCGGTGCCGCGCGTCGCTTGATCGACCACTCCAGCTTCTTCGACGCGAGCAGTGGATCCTTGACGACGACGATCCGCGCGATCGGGTAGATCCCGTGCGCGCGCATCGTGTCGAGCACTGCCCGCACGCGGTCGGCGCGCATCGGCATCGTCGTATCCGCGCCGATCTCGCGCGCCAGTGGAACGCGCGACCGGTAGAGCACGAACCCGCGATCATCCTTGACGTCGATGACGAGCGCATTGACCTCGGTTCGCTTCGCGACGTCGATGAGCTTCCACATCCGGTCGCCGAGCGCTGCCCACCGATTGACGTAGAGGCCGCGCAGCGTGTCCGGCCGGGGGACGAGCGGCACCTTCGCGCGAACCGAATCGGTGGAAGCGGCGGCTGTAGCGACAAGGGCGGGCGACGCGCTGTC
Source organism: Gemmatimonadaceae bacterium (assembly GCA_025936015.1). Classification (GTDB taxonomy): domain Bacteria; phylum Gemmatimonadota; class Gemmatimonadetes; order Gemmatimonadales; family Gemmatimonadaceae; genus JABFXC01. Next base: position 4,401 of record JAICUE010000021.1, on the reverse strand, counting down.
CCGCGCCGCGGCGGGGACGTCGGATCTTCCGCAGGCGGCGGCGGCGGCAGTGGCGAGGACGAGGGTGCGAATTGAATTCATTGACGAATTCTAGGCGGCGACACACGGAAGGCGAACCAGCGACTGGAGCACGCGCTGTAGCCGGGTGATGGACGAGTCGATTGAGCGACCGGCGTGACTCCGCCGTCAGAGTCCGCGCAGGCGCTTTGCTTCGTAGCGGAGCCGAGCGAGGGCGAGGAGCGCCTTCTCCATCTTGCGGGCGAGGGTGTCGCGGCGGGCCTCGAGCTCGCGAAGGGTCGCCCGCTGGTGCTCGAGCATCGCCAGGCTGCGTGCGCTCGCCTCGCTCGCGCCCGCGCCGGTCGCGCGCGCGATGCGTTCGTCGAGCGCCTGCGTCGCGCCGGGGGTGAGCGCGCTGTCGAGGCCGTGCAGCGTCGGTGCGAGCGAGATCACCCGATCGAGCAGCTCCTCGGCGGTCGGCAGGAGATCGGGCACGTCGAGCGTGGTGCGCGGGTCGCGCTGCCCACGGGCGACCGCGATCGCGTCGCGATCTTCCTGCGCCTGCCTGACGGCGTTGCCCCAGCGGCCAGCGAGTGTATCGGCGCCGACGAGCGCCGCGAGGTCACGCGCCCCCGCGGCTGGCACCGTCAGGCGCCGGCTGCGGGCCGGGCCGTCGTGTTCGTCAGGCGCGCGACATCATCGTTCGCCGATACCGCGTAGTCAACTTCGCGAGCGAGGCTGAGCGCCTCGAGCGCGAGCGACGTCACCTGCGCATGCGATTGCGCGCCAGCGCGGAGCCGCAGCACGTCGAAGCGCATGCTCTGCAGGGCGAGGGCGCAGCTCTCGATGCGGGCGGCCATCTGGTCGCGACGCGTCGCGAGGTCGCTCAACGCGCGCCGCTGGCGCCGGAGCGCGGCGAGGCGGCGGACGCGCTCCTCGCTGCGCACGCGATCGAGCGGATTCGCCTCGCTCTCGAGGCGGGCGATCTCCGTCTCGACCGAGTCGAGCTGCCCCTTCGGCATGTTGCGTTCGATGTCGGCCAGCGACATCGACAGCGTGCGGACGCGCTCGAGGAGCGCATCGGCCGATGGAACGACGTTGGCGACCATCTGCCGGTCGCTGCCGGACATCGAGTCGATCAGCCGCTTGATCTCGTCGCGGTCGATCTGCGCCTGGGCGAACACCGCCTCCCGCGATCCGGGCAGCGGCGCACGCTCCGGGGCGCCGTTAGGCGGGGGACTCCATGCGGTGCCGCGCGGCACCGGTGACGGCTGCGGCGCCGCGCTTCCCGGCGGGAGCGCCCGTCGTGCCGCCCGCGCGTCGCTCCGCGCGAGCCGCCGCGCCATCCGCTTCTGCCCGTCGAACACCGACTGCGCCGATTCGACCCAGTCGCCGAGCAGGTCGACGAACTCGCGATCGTTAGGCTGCCGGAGCACGTCGCGCCAGCTGTGCCCGCGCCCCATCAGGCCGGTGAACTGCCAGGCGAGTCCCATCCCCCAGAATCCCGAGATCGTCAGCCAGGGAAACCGGTGGATGAAGATGGACATCACGAAGAACATGACCGACGTGTAGCCCCACTTGCGCACGCGCTTGCGGAAGCGGACGATGTCTGGCGCATACCAGCGCGCCAGCGTCTCCTGACTCGGCTCGTTCACCGGCGCGCTGACGGGCACCGGGAGCGGCGGTGGTGGTGGAAGCTGCGCCGATCCCATCATTCCGCCGGGCACCGCTTCGGTGCGCGGCGGGAGCGCGACCGGCGCGCCATCGAGCGCGGCGACCAGCGCTCCCGCGCTCGGCAGGCGGTTCGCCGGATCCTTCTCGAGCAGCACCATCACGATCCGCTCGAGCTCCTCGGGGACATCGCTCCGCTTCGATCGCAATGGCGCCGGGCGCTCGGTGAGGTGCTTCACCAGCATCGCCGGCGTGCTCGACGCGGCGAATGGCGGCGCGCCGCTCAGCATCTGGTACGCGACCACGCCGAGCGCGTAGAGGTCGCTCCGTCCATCGATCTCGCGCTCACCGGCGGCCTGCTCCGGCGACATGTACGTCGGCGTCCCGATCGCCATTCCCGTTGCGGTGAGACGCGACGAATCCGTGTTCTCGCTGACGGCGCGGGCGATGCCGAAGTCCGTGACCATCGCGCGGCCATTGACGCTGTCGAGCAGGATGTTGTCCGGCTTGATGTCGCGATGGACGACGCCGCGCCCATGCGCGTACGACAGCGCGTCGGCGACTTCGCGGATGATTCGCCGCGTCTCGGCGACACTCAATCGGCCGCGTTCGTGCAGCTCCTTCGCGATGTTGTTCCCGGCGACGTACGCCATGACGAAGAACACGAGGTTCTCCATCTCGTCGACACTGTAGATCGGGACGATGTTCGGATGGCTGAGCTGCGCCGCGGTCTCGGCTTCGCGGAGGAAACGCGAGCGGATGTCGGAGCGAAACGCGAGCTCGGGCGGCAGGAGCTTGATCGCGACGGTGCGCTTGAGACGCCGGTCCTTCGCGCAGTAGACGATGCCCATCCCGCCGCGCCCGAGCTCCTGCTCGATGTCGTAGTGCGTGCCAAGCACCCGCGACACATGCGCGCGCAGTTCAGCGTCCTGAGTCGACGCGGCGGGTTCGCTCAAAGAATGGATTCCACAGAGGGGGCCTTATGCCTCACATAGTAGCACCGCCCCGCCCGCCTGAAAAGGCGAACGTGAGGCGGAACGCGCCGGGAATTCCCGGGGCGGTCTCGTCCGCCGATGCGGCAGCGGGAACAACGATGGCGCGCCAGCGCGGCCGGATTCTTCGCGCGTCGCTGCCGGGCTGGCGTGTGTCCAAGGAGTGGACGAGGCGCGGAACAGAGTGCGATCGACATCGCCTCATACACTGGGAGCGCGCGTTGCGCTCATGCGATTCTCGGCGGCATGGTCTGCGATGTGCGGACTTCACCGGCCTGACTTCGCGACGACAGTCCTTCTCAGGAACCAATCATGGCTGAGCGACAGACACTTCCCGTTCTCCCCCTCCGCGGAACGGTGATCTTCCCCGGGCTCACCGCGCCGATCGCGGCGGGGCGGCCGGGAACACTGCGCGCGATCGAGAGCGCGCTCAAGGGCGACCGGCTCGTCTTCGCGGTTGCGCAGCGCGACAACACCGACGAGCCGACCCCCGACATCCTCTACTCGATGGGTGTGATCGCCCGCATCGGACAGGTCCAGCGCGGACTCGGTGGCGTGCAGCTCCTGCTGCAGGGTGAGCAGCGGGCAACGGCGCTGCAGTACGGACAGGGCGACGGCTTCATGAACGCCGTCGTGATGCCGGTCGAGGAGCTCGGTCCCCTCGACGAGAATGACGCGGCGTTCACCGCCCTGCACAAGGAAACGCGCGAGCGGGCCGCTGAACTGGGCGAGCGTCGCGGCCTGCCCGAGGAAGTCGTGCACCAGGTGCTCGACTCCGTCACCGAGCCGGGAAAGTTCACCGACCTCGTTGCCGGCTACATCGACCTTGCCGTTCCCGAGCGCCAGGGGCTGCTCGAGACCTTGAGTGTCGAGGAGCGGATGCGTCGCGTCCTCGTGCACGTCCAGCGGCAGATCGGGATGCTCGAGGCGCAGGAAGAGATCAAGACGCAGGTGCAGGAGGAGCTCGGCGAGCGGCAGCGCGAGATGTACCTCCGCGAGCAGCTCAAGGCGATCCAGAAGGAGCTCGGCGACGACGACCAGTCGCGCGAGGTGACGGAGCTGCGCGACAAGCTCGCCAAGCTGCCGCTGACGAAGGACGCGCGCGCCGAAGTCGAGCGCGAGCTCGGACGCCTCGAGCGTTCGGGACGCGAAAGCATGGAAGCGCAGGTGATCCGCACCTACCTCGAGTGGATCGCCGAGCTGCCGTGGAGCACGCGCTCGGACGACAACCTCGATCTCTCGCGCGCGCAGCACATCCTCGACGACGACCACTACGGCCTCCCCGACGTGAAGGACCGCGTGCTCGAGTTCCTCGCCGTCAGGCAGCTTCGCGCGAAGGAGCTCGCTGACGAAGTCGAGAAGACGGGCGAGATCCCGGCGGCGAAGCTCGTGCCGCTCAAGGACGACGCGACCCCATCGCTCGCGCCGGAAGCGGACGAGGACCGGACGATCACCGACTCGCAGGAGGTGAAGGCCCGGGCGATGGCCAAGGGCCCGATCCTGCTGTTCGTCGGGCCGCCCGGCGTCGGCAAGACGTCGATCGCGAAGTCGATCGCCCGGTCGTTAGGCAGGGAATACGTGCGCGTCGCGTTAGGCGGCGTCCGTGACGAGGCCGACATCCGTGGCCACCGGCGCACCTACGTCGGCGCGATGCCGGGGCGCATCATCCAGGGCATGAAGCAGGCGGGAACGAAGAACCCGATCTTCCTCCTCGACGAAGTGGACAAGCTCGGAGCGTCGC
>JAICUE010000223.1 GCA_025936015.1 Gemmatimonadaceae bacterium | reverse complement strand
GTCCCGTCGAGGACGTCGAAGAAGGCGGTAAGGCCGAGGAACCAGCCCGCCGTCCGGATGTGCCCCGTGGCGTAGATGATTCCGCCGATCACCGTGCACAGCGTCCCGATGGTGGTGATCGTGTTCGGATGGACTCGGCGACGAACCAGCCAGTCCCCGATTGGACCGATGATTCGGAGGTATCCTCTCTGGATCGAGTCCCAGATTCGCTTCATGCGTCGGGGCGCAGGGGTCCGGCTGGTGGCTGGCGCACCGCCGCGGAGCGGCGCGAGCGCGAGGATGAACGGAAAATAAAAGGGCCGGAGCGATACGCTCCGGCCCTTGAAACTATCCCTCGTTGTGAACGCTAGCAACAGCGCCGCAACGATTTGCGTGAGGTCGCCCTGTTACGGAACCTGCCAGAGATACGTTCCCGAGAGGACGACGCCCGACTTGCTGTAGCTGTACTTGTCGGACATCCGGGTCGCCTTGAGGGTGACCGTCGAGCCGGACGAGACCCCCTTCACCGGAAGCGACATCGCACTGCCGCCACCCACCTGGCCGAGGAAAATGTCCTCGCCGCCAGCGTTGATGTAGACGTTCACCGGCTCGCTCAGGTTGTTCGTCACGTTCACCGCTGCATCCGACACTGGCGCGGGTGCCGACTGCACCTCGACAGTGCGTCCGCCGCACGCGGCCACCGACGTCGCCAGCATTACCGCGGCAATAATAGCTCTCATGATGTCGCCTCCAGGACGAGTTGAGTGAAGTACGGCGCGAGCCTGCATCGGGACGTTGCCGATCGTGTTGCCAACGTCGCGCCGTCCCGCGCGGGTTGGGTGCAAGACACATGCGCGGCGCGCGTGGCGACGGGCGCGATTCCCTGAGGACTGGACGGCCAGTAACTTCCGGGCAATGACATCTCCCATCAATCGTAAGGCGATCCGCGCATTTTCGCTCGCTTGCGCCGCCACCATCGTCGTCGCCTGCGGCCAGCCCGCAGCCTCAGCCACCCCCGTCCCCGTAGGGGCTCACGTCCCCGAACCGGCAACGCTGCCCGCCGGCGCCGGGAAGCTCGCCCCGGGCCAGCCGCTCACTCGCGCGCAGCAGCACTGGGTCGACAGCACGCTCGCTTCGCTGACGCTCAGGCAGCGGATCGCGCAGATGGTGAGCATCTGGGTGATGGGCGACTTCGCCAACGAGCGCGACTCCGGGTACGTGCAGCTGGTGAACTGGATCGAGAAGGACGGTGTCGGCTCGATGACGATGTCGGTCGGTTCGCCGATGGACGTCGCGGTGAAGCTGAATGCGCTGCAGCGCCACGCGCGCATTCCCCTGCTCGTCCACAGCGATCTCGAGCCGGGGCTCGGGCGCCTCGAGGGCGGTGTGTTCATTCCGTCGATGTTGTATGGCGGCTCAGCAACTGTCTTCCCGACGCCGATGGCGATGGGTGCGGCGAACGACGACTCGCTGACGTACGCCGCCGCCTACGCGATCGGCCGTGAAGCGCGCGCAGTCGGGATCCAGGTCGTGTTCTCGCCCGTCGCCGACGTGAACAACAACCCGGCGAACCCGGTCATCAACACGCGCTCCTTCGGCGAGAGTCCGAGGGACGTCGCGCGGCTGACCGCCGATTTCGTCCGTGGGCTGCAGGACGCCGGCGCGATGGCGACGGCAAAGCATTTCCCTGGGCATGGCGACACGGACACCGATTCCCATCACGCGCTCCCGGTCGTCAACTCGAACCGCGCGGAGCTCGACACCGTCGAGCTGGTGCCTTTCCGTGCGGCGATCGCCGCCGGCGTCGCTGGCGTGATGACCGCGCACATCGCGCTCCCGGCAGTGGAGGGAGACAGCGTTCCCGCGACCCTCGCCCCGCGGGTGATCACCGGCCTGCTGCGCGACAGTCTCGACTTCCGCGGAATGACCTACACCGACGCGCTGACGATGGACGCCATCGGTGCCGGCTACCCGATCGAGCGAAGCTCAGTGCTCGCGGTCCAGGCGGGCGCGGACATCCTGCTCAAGCCGAGCGATGTCGGACGGGCGATCGATGCCGTCGAGCAGGCGGTGACGAGCGGCATCGTCTCTCCCGCGCGGATCGATTCGTCGGTGCGCCGGATTCTCGAAGCGAAGGCGCTGGTCGGGCTGAACGTCGCCCGCACGGTGAGCCTCGACGGCGTGCGGCGCGAGGTCGGGTCGCCGGAGCACTGGGCGGTCGCCGACTCGATCGCCGAGCGGGCGATCACGCTCGTCCGCGACAGCGCGTCGCTCGTGCCGATCGCGAGTTCGGCGCGCCGGGTCGCGGTCGTGAATTACGCACCCGAGAGCGAGCTGCGCGCCGGATCCGCGTTCGTCGCCGAACTGCGGCGAACGCTGCCTAACGTTCGGCTCTTTCGCCTGTCGCCACGGAGCGGCGCCGCCGAGCTCGACTCGCTCGCCGCCACGCTGTCGGGTTCGGACGCGATCATCGTCACCACCAACGTGCGCCGGATCGAGGGTACCGGGCGGATGGCGATCGCGCCGGCGGTCGCGCAGTGGATCGACACGCTGGCGACGCGGCAGCGCGTCATCGTCGTGGCGAACGGGAACCCGTACATCATTCGCCAGTTCCCGCGGGTCCAGAGCTACATGCTGACCTATGGGATCGGTGACGCGCTCGAGCGCGCCGCGGCGCGAGCGATCGCCGGCGTCGCGCCGATCACCGCGCACTCGCCGATCTCGCTGCCGGGCTTCTTCGCGCGCGGCGACGGCATCACGCGGCCGGTCGCCACCCTCCCTGCCGCAACCCGATGAATCATAACGTCCGCCGCTGGGCCGCTCCGTTAGGCATCGCCGCCACCGGAGCGCTCTGGCTCGCCTGCTCGTCGCACACGCCACCCACGGTTGCCACCGTTCCGATCGAGCCGGACACCGCGAGCGCGCCGCGCCCCGAGGCGCCGCCACCGCTCCGCGATACCATTCCGGTCGTCGTCGCGACGCCGTGGACGGACTCGGTGCTGCCGACGATGTCGCTCCGCGCCAAGGCAGCGCAACTCATCGTCCGGTGGGTGCCGGCCGACGCGGCCCCCGACGCAAAGGCAGCGATCGCCGCGCGCGACTGGGTCGCAGATGATTCGATTGGCGGCGTGATCATCGGGCCGGGCACCGCCGCGCAGGTCGCGCGCACCACCAACGCGCTGCAGAGCGCGTCCGCTCTGCCCCTCTTCGTCGCCGCCGATCTCGAGTTCGGCGCGGGACAGCGTGTGATTCCCGAAGGGACATCGTTCCCGTACCCGATGGGAATCGCGGCGACGCGCGACACCGCCTTCGCCTGCGCCGCTGGGCGGATCACCGCGCGCGAGGCGCGCGCGGTCGGGATCAACTGGACGCTGACGCCGGACGTGGATCTCAACACCCGGCCGGACAATCCGAGCATCGGGGTTCGCGCGTTCGGCAGCGATGCGGGAACCGTCGAGCGATTCTCGCTACCGTACATCCGCTGTGCGCAGGCCGCGGGCGTCATCGCCACGGTCAAGCACTTCGCCGGACTCGGGGCGGTGGCCGTCGATACGCATCTCGCGCCAGCGATCCTCGACTCGTCACGCGCCCGCCTCGACACCGCCGAGCTCCGCCCGTTTCGCTCGGCCGCGGCGATCGGAGTCGGCGCGATCATGAGCGCGCACGTCGCGCTCCCGGCGATGACCGGCGACTCGGTGCCGGCGAGCCTGAACCCGAAGCTGCTCGATGGAATCGTTCGCGGCGAATGGAAGTACGACGGGCTGCTCGTCACCGACGCACTGTGGATGAAGGGCGCGGGGAGCGACACGCCGGGCGCCGCCGCGGTCCGTGCGCTGCAAGCCGGCAACGACGTGCTGCTCGACCCGGCCGATCACAGGAGCGCAATCGACGCGATCGTCGCCGCGGTCGGCGACGGCCGCCTGACGACAGCGCGCCTCGATTCTTCGGTGCGGCGTGTCCTCCGCGCGAAGGAGCGTCTCGGGCTGAACGTGACGCGGACCGTGGACTCGGCCGCGGTCGCCGCCGCGTTCGGCCAGCACGATGCCGACTCGCTGGCGACCGAGATCGCTCGCCAGTCGATGACGCTGGAGCGCGATCGCGGCAGCGCGATCTGGCGGCTCGCTCGCGCGGCGCGCGTGCTCGCCGTGCTGTATCTCGACGAGGGGAAGGAGCCGTATCCCGGGGCGCACCCAGGCGATGCATTCACCACGGAACTGCGCTCCCTGCTCGGCGCGCGCGGGCAGAAGCTCGAGGTCGTCACGCTGACGGACAAGTCGACGAGCGCCGCGATCGCCGCGGCAACCGCGCGCGCCTCGGACGCGTCGACGGTCGTCATCGCCGACTACGCGCGGCCGGTTCCGGCGAAGGGCTATGCCGGCGTCCCGCCACGCATCGCCGCCGTGACGAAGAAAATCGTCGCCGTCAGGCCTAACGCGCTGGTGGTTTGCTTCGGCGACCCGTACATGATCCGCCAGTTCCCGGCGGTGAACAGCTACCTCGTTGCCTGGAACCCGCTCTCGCCGTGGAGCGAGCGCGCCGCGGCCGAGGCGGTCGCGGGCCGGCCGCTGCGCGATGCGAGCGTCGCCGCGCGGGTCGCCGACACGGTGCGGGCGGTGCTCACCCGCTTCCAGCTCGACAGCGCCTTCCCCGGCGCCTACGCGGTCGTCGGCACGCACGACCAGGTGCTCGCGAGCATCGGCGTCGGCCACGTCGACTGGCGTCCCTCGGCGGAGCCGACCGACAGCACGCTCTGGGACATGGCGTCGCTCACGAAGGTGGTCGGGATGACCAGCGCGATGAACCAGCTCGTCGCGGAAGGCAAGGTCGATCTCGACGCGCCGGCGCAGCGCTACCTGCCGCGCTTCAAGGACCCGAAGCACCGGGGCAAGAAGAAGTGGCGCGGCCCGACGAAGAAGACCGTGACGGTGCGCGACCTCCTCACCCACCGTTCCGGACTTCCCGCCTGGCGACCGTTGTACAAGGAGGGCGTGAACCCCGACTCGGCGCTCTCCATCGTCTACAACACGCCGCTCGACACCTTCCCGCGCATCCGGATGGTGTACAGCGATCTCGGCGCGATCCTCCTCGGGAAAATCGTCGAGCGCGTGTCGCACGAGAAGCTCGACGTCTACCTGAAGAAGCATGTCTGGACTCCGCTCGGGATGACCGACACGCGCTTCAATCCGGACAGCTCGCTCAAGTGGCGGTTCGCGCCGACAGTGTATGACCCCTATCGCCAGCGGTTTTTCTTGGTCTCAGTGCACGATGAGAATTCGGCGGCTCGTGGAGGCGTTGCCGGACACGCGGGTTTGTTAAGTT
>JAICUE010000050.1 GCA_025936015.1 Gemmatimonadaceae bacterium | reverse complement strand
GCGAGTGCGAGCGCTGAGCGATTCTGGGGCGTCGATTTTCATGCGCCCAAGATACAGCAACGTTGCGGGACTCGCACGCGGCGGCGAGTCCCGCGGGCGGACTTACTTGGCCCAGCCGGCTTCGCGAAGCTGGGGAATCGACTGACTCGGGATCGAGATGATGCTGTCGCAGAGATTGCAGACATCGACCAGCACGTTCGGAACGCTCAACCGCGACCGCGGCATGCGAATGTTGCGCAGCTCGAAGCGGGATTGAACGACCTTGCGGCAGTTCGGGCAATTACAGGCGACGACGTCGCCGGCATTCCAGAGGGACTTCATAAGGGGGCTCCTGTGAGGCGGTCTCGCGGCATTGCGACGCGTGACGCAGTGACTCGCGGTGGTACGGGTCTGACAGCACCATGTTTCAGAAAGGTTGCAGCAGCAGGATGAATGATTTCTGTAAGCGCCCGCCTCCGTTACGCGGACACGAGATCGCGCGTCGGCCGAGGTCGACAGCGGTACCGCTTCCTTCCAATGCTGTAAGTATCATATGATACTAAATCTGTCAGACTGGACACCGCGCCGGTTCGCCAAGGTCGGCGGCGTCACGTTGCTCGCGGTGTACGGCATCGCGATCCTGCGCCATCCCGGGTTCGCGCTCATCGACAACGTCAATCTTCCGATCCACGAGACCGGGCACCTTGTCTTCGCGCCGTTCGGAGAGTTGATCACCGCGCTCGGCGGAACGCTGTTTCAACTGATCGTGCCCGCGGTGTTCATTGGCTACTTCGTTCGCCGCCGCGATCAGTTCGCCGCCAGCGTGGCACTGTGGTGGCTCGCCGAGAATTGCTGGAACATCGCCGTGTATGTCGCCGACGCGCAGGCGCAGCAGCTCCCGCTGGTCGGCGGCGGCGAACACGATTGGGCGTTCATCCTCGCCGAGCTCGACGTCCTCCAGCAGGACGCGCACATCGCGGCGATGGTGCGCTTTACCGGGACCGTCTTTTTCGTTGCTGCGATCCTGTGGGGCTATGCGTCGGCGGCGACGGAAGCGGACGGATCGAGCACGCTCGACGCAGCAGCGAGCGCATCGAGCTCGTGGACCAGCGACGCGCCGAAATAGTACGCCAGCTCGTCGCGCGCGGCTTCGTAGGCTGTAGGTCCGGTAGTGGCGCAGACGAGCGTGCCGTCTTCGAGCTCATCGGACACCACGAGCGCGCCGCCGCCGAAGGTCACGGGAAACAGCGTGCTGACAAGCGGCTTCAGCTCGTGGTAGTCGCGGCCGGCGGCAATGGCGTACGAGTGGAGCATGCAGCCGCGCGCGCCTGGTGCGTGGAAAACGCAGTAGCCGTCGCGTGTCGCCGTGCGGCGCAGCGTTCCGCCGGGTGCATCTTCATCCGCGATCGCCGGCCCGCGAAACCAGTCGCCCACGGCAACACCGGTGTGTTGCTCGATGGCCGCCGCGTCGGCGAGGAGTGCCAGCTCGACATGTCCATCGACGTCGACCCCGTGCGCGCAGCACGAATCGGCGCAGAATCCGCAGGCCATGCAACGGGCGAAGTAACGGCGACCGAAGATCGCGGCGTCGACTGTGTCGATTGTCGGTGCGCCGCCGGTCGCGACGTACGGCCTCGAGAGAGGAATCATGTCACTCATCGGCCGCTACATTCACGCTCGGAAAGGTCGCGCGCAAGTCCTCGACTTGATTCGCGGTGGCGCGACATCGTCGTTCGGTTCATCTTCCTCGCGAGCGCACACCTTCAGCCCCCGGCCGATGACGACCACCGATCTCCGCTATCCTGTCGGACGCTTCGCATTCACCAGCGCGGACTCGAAGTCGCGCGCCGACGCCATCGCGACGATCGCCGCGCTTCCGGCAACGTTGCGTGCCGCGGTTGCTGGCCTCTCGGACGCACAGCTCGAGACACGCTATCGCCCCGAAGGATGGACGGTTCGGCAGGTGGTGCACCACGTACCGGACAGCCACATGAATGCGTACACGCGCTTCAAGTTGGCGCTCACCGAGGACACCCCGCGCATCAAGGCGTACAACGAAGCCAGATGGGCGGAGCTGCCTGACGGCCGGACCGGACCGATCGAGCCATCGTTGTCGATGCTCGATGGCCTGCATGCACGGTGGACAGTTCTCCTCCGCTCGATGAGTCCGGAGGACTTCGACCGGCAGCTCGAGCACCCCGACCACGGTCCCCTCTCGCTCAGCCGCATGCTCGCGCTTTACGCGTGGCACTCCCGGCACCACGTCGCCCACATCACCGAGCTGCGACGTCGCGAAGGCTGGTAACAGTCGATCACCCGGGCGGAATGCCGCGCGCGTCGCCGCGCGGTTAGCTTTCGCTCTCGATGAAATCCTCCCAGTCCGCGCTTCCGCGCCGAGCGGAAGTCCCGCAATGAAGGAAGCACTCTTCACGCTCCTCGCCGAGTCCGTGGACTACGCTGGCCTGTTTCCGCCAGCGGCTCTCGACATGCCGGCCGCCGTCGCCGAGTATGCGACGCACCGCGAGGAGCCTAACGCGTGGATGCTCGGCCGCTTCGTGCTGCCCGCGACACGGCTCGACGAGTGGACCCACGCGGCGCCGGCAGCGGTCGAGGGAAACCCGTGGCCCCTGTCGGTCCTCGCTGGTTCCTTCGACCCGGCGCTGCGCGACCTGATCGTCGCCTTCAACCGCCGCGAGCAGGGCCGCGCGGTCATCGACACGGTCGAGACGCGTGCGACCACGCCGCGCGAGATGCCGAGCGCGTCGCTGACGTCGGGAGTCGCGATCTTCGTCGAGATTCCGATCGCCGACGACCCGGCTGTCCTGCTCGACGCGGTTCGTGCGGCGGGAGTGCGGGCGAAGGTGCGCACCGGCGGCACGACGCCCGACGCCTTTCCGAGTGCGCCGCAGGTCGCGCGATTCATTCGCCGCTGCGTCGAGCGCGACATCATCTTCAAGGCGACGGCCGGACTGCACCACCCGCTCCGTGCCGAATATCGGCTGACGTACGACGACGGCGGGCCGGAGGGGACCATGTTCGGCTTCCTGAACGTCCTGCTGGCAACGATGATCGCGCGCGAGGGCGGGGGGCAGAAGGAGGTCACCGCCGCGCTCGAGGAGCGTGATCCTGCTGCCCTGACGGCCAGTGACGAAGCGGTCGTCTGGCGCGGCCGCTCCTTCAAGATCGCTTCGCTCCGAGCCGCGCGGACGCGATCGATCACCGGCTTCGGGTCGTGCTCCTTCCGCGAACCGGTTGCCGACCTCAGAACGTTAGGCCTGCTGTGATCCCGACCATTGACGAGACGCACGATCCGGCGCGCCGCTCCTGGGTCGACTCGGCGAACCAGCCGGCGAGCGATTTCCCGATCCAGAACCTGCCGTACGGTGTCTTTCGCCGTGCGGGAAGCGCCGAACCCGCGCGGGTCGGCGTGGCGATCGGGACGATGATTCTCGACGTGAGCGCGGCGACCCGGCTCGGGTACCTCTCGGGCGATGCCGCCGTTCCGGCGCTCGCCTGCGCCGCGCCCGCGCTGAACGGGCTGCTGGCGCTCGGGCGCCCCGCCTGGCGCGCGCTCCGGGTTGCGTTAGGCAGGCTCCTCGCCGCCGGCTCGAACGCGGAGCGCGACGCCTCGCAGCTCCTGGTGCCGATGGTCGATGCCGATCTGCTCGTTCCGGCGCACGTCGGCGACTACACCGACTTCTACGCGTCGATTCACCATGCGACGAACGTCGGCCGCATGTTCCGCCCGGATAATCCGCTGCTGCCGAACTACAAATACGTGCCGATCGGCTACCACGGGCGGGCGTCCTCGATCGTTCCCAGCGACACCGGTGTCCGGCGACCAGTCGGCCAGCGGAAGCCTCCGGATGCCGCGGTGCCGGTGTTCGAACCGAGCCGCGCGCTCGACTACGAGTGCGAAGTCGGGGCAGTCATCGGCCCGGGGAACGCGCTCGGCGAGAGCCTGACCATGCGCGACGCGTCCGCCCAGTTGTTCGGGCTCTGCCTCGTCAACGACTGGTCGGCACGCGATATCCAGAGCTGGGAATATCAGCCGCTCGGCCCGTTTCTGTCGAAGAGTTTCGCGACGACCGTCGCACCGTGGATCGTGACGATGGAAGCACTCGCGCCCTATCGCGTGCCAGCCGCCGCGCGGCCACCGGAGGATCCGCGGCCGCTGCCATACCTCGACGACACCGAGGACCAGGCGTACGGCGGCGTCGACATCACGCTCGAGGTGTCGCTGCGCACGCGCTCGATGCGGGAGAAAGGAATCGCGCCGCACCGTGTCAGCCGCGCGCGCTTTGCCGACATGTACTGGACCACCGCGCAGATGATCACGCATCACGCGAGCAACGGGTGCAACCTGCGCCCCGCCGACCTGCTCGCGAGCGGGACGATTTCCGGAACGACGCGCGATTCGCTCGGGTGCCTCCTGGAGATAACGAAGCGTGGCGCGGAGCCGCTGCGCGTCGGCGACGAGACTCGCGGCTTTCTCGAGGATGGCGACGAGGTGACCATCCGCGGCGAGTGCGAGAGGGACGGCTATGCGCGGATCGGCTTCGGCGAGTGCCGCGGCCGAGTACTGAGTGCGTCGAAGGTCTGACGCGCGCACCACACATTCAATCTTCGAGCTGAATACGACGTGGCAACTGTGAAAGAGCAGCCGTTCGTACTGCGCAAATCGGCGATCCAGGGAACGGGCGCATTTGCGACACGCACGATCCGCCGTGGACAGCGTATCATCGAGTACACCGGCGAGCACATCGACAACGATGAGGCGGATCGCCGGTACGACGACGAAAAGATGAAACGCCACCACACGTTCCTGTTCATCGTCAACGATGACGAGATCATCGACGGCGCCGTGAACGGGAACGACTCCCGCTTCATCAACCACTCGTGCGAGCCGAACGCCGAGGCGGTGATCGAAGGGAAGCAGATCTTCATTTACGCGTTGCGCACGATCCGCCCTGGCGACGAGATCGCCTACGACTATCAGTACGAGCGGACGGACGAGCACACCGACGCGGACGAGAAATTCTACAAGTGCCTGTGCGGTGCGCCGAACTGCCGCGGATCCATCCTCGCGCCGCCGAAGAAGAAGCGGAAGACGTCCGGCAGGAAGCGCGTGCGGAAGACCGTGAAGAAGACGCGCACGACGAACGCGGGGAAGAAGCGCGGCGCGAGAGATGCACGGCGCGCCAGGTAACTCGCAACCGCGAGGTCGATGATGCTGCGGGGAAATGGGCGCACGCCCGATGACGAGCCGGACGACTTCGACGACCTCGACGAGGAGAGCGGCGGGCCATCCGGTCGTGATGACGAAGGCGACGACGAGTTCGACGATGACGCCGAGGACGCGGACGATCTCGGCGCAGCGTTCGGCGCCGACGGCGATGACGACGACAGCGATGAGTCGGACGACGACGGTGGCATCGATGAAGACGAGCTGCCGGCGAGCACGGTGTTCGTCGCCACCGCGACTCCGCTCGAAGTGAGCGTCGCGCCGCTGCCTGACGAGCGCGCTCCTGATGGTGTCTGCCTCGCCGCGCGGATCGATGGGCGGCTCGTCGCGCGATGTGCAATGCCGGGCGAGTCGATCGAGCGCCTCGTTGCGCTCAAGCTGTTCGAGGAGCCGGTGCTCGTCGGATTGCTCGCGTTCGAGGGAGAGCCGGGAATCCAGGGACGGCTCGTCGCGCTGGTTCCGGCGGCGCGCCTCACGGAAAACAGCGAGCCGGACGAGCCATGGAAGGCGAGCGTCCCGAGCTTCGAGGACGCCGAGCGCGAGGGCGGCGAGGAAGGTGACGGCTCGGGGCTCGCCGCCATCCTGCTTGGCCACATCGTGCGATTCAGCAACGATCGCAAGCATCCTGAAGATCTCGCGCAGGAGGCTGTCGACATCCTGCAGCGCGTGGTCGCGGGAGCGCCGATGCCTGACGCTGCATCGAAGGCGATCGACGACTTGCTGGACTCGCTCTAGAACGCAGGGTTCACGCGACCGCCGCGCCTAACGTGCGCGGGCGGCCGCTCAGCCGGGCTGGTCGCGGTTGATGAGCGCGAACGACAGCCCCTCGAGCTCCATCGCCATGTTCACCGAGCGCACGGTGACGTCGGGGGGCGCCTGCAGCTGAACCGGGGCGAAGTTCAGCACGGCTTTGATTCCCGCCTTGACGATGCGGTCGAGCGTCGCCTGCGCCGCTTCCGCCGGCACCGTCAATACCGCGATGTCGGGACGCTCGGCGGCCGTGTCGCGCTCGAGGAACCGTACGTCGCGAATGACATGCGAGTCCCAGGGCTTGCCGATCTTGTTCGGCGAGTTGTCGTAGACTGCCGTGATGTGGAAGCCGCGCTGGAAGAATCCACCGTACTGCGCGAGCGCGGCGCCGATCTTCCCGGCACCGACGATGATGACGCGCCAGGTCTGCGCGAGCCCCATGATCTCGCGGATGCGCGTGGTGAGCTCGGGAACGGAATACCCCAGCCCGCGCTTGCCGAACGATCCGAAGAAGGACAGATCCTTCCGCACCTGGGCCGAGGTCGTCCCGCCGCGGCGAGCGAGTTCATCGCTGGAAATCGTCTCGAGCCCGCGCTGCTCGAAGTCCTCGAGGAAGCGCAGGTAGAGCGACAGACGTCGGACGGTAGACTCGGCGATGCGTTTCAATCGGGCGCGGGCTTGTGAATTCATTCACAAGTTAGCGGACGCCAGCGCGACAGGCCAGCGTCCTAACGGCCATAACCTCGTTGTCGCGCCCGGCTCGGGCTGGCCCCTTTGGTGTCCTGCCGGGTATCTTGGGGGCCAATGCCAGTTCACGTCAGCTCGGAAATCGGTCGCCTCAGGAGCGTCCTGGTTCACACGCCGGGGCCCGAGCTCCTCGCGGTCACCCCGTCGACACGCGAAGACTACCTCTACGACGACATCATCGACCACGAGGAAGCGCGGCGCGAGCACCGCCGCTTCGTCGCCATCGTCGAGCGCTTCGCCAACGTGCACTCGGTACGGGGACTCCTGACCGAGGTGCTCGTCAATCGCGACGTGCGCGATCTCCTCGTGAAGGAGACGATGGACATCGTCCCGTCGGAGCCGCTCGCCCGCGAGATCGCCGATCTTCCGGCAGAGTCGCTGGTGCAGATGCTCATCGAGGGACGGGAAGAAGAGGCCGGGCCGTTGGCGACCGCGCTCAACGAGCACGGGTACGTGCTGCCGGCGCTGCCAAACCTCTTTTTCACCCGCGACGTCGCGATGGTCCTCGAGGACCACGTGCTGATCGGATCGATGCGCTACGGAATTCGCTGGTCGGAGGAGCTGATCATGAAGGCGCTCTTCCTCTCGCATCCGGCGCTGCAGAATAAGGGGATTCTCTACGACGGGTCGATCGAGCGCCGGGTGAACTACACGCTCGAAGGCGGCGATGTGCACCCGATCCGCCATGACACCGTCATGATCGGGTTCAGCGAGCGATCCAGCCCGGCGGCGATCGACACGTTGACCGAGCTGCTGTTCGAGAAAACGAGCGTGACCGACGTGATCGTCGTCGTGATGCCGAAGGAGAACACGGCGATCCACCTCGACATGATCTTCACGCAGGTCGACCGCGAGCTGTGCGTGCTCTTCCCGCCGCACTTCATCGGCCCGGAGCGCCTCCGGATCCTCCACCGGCGGAAGGGACAGCACCACGTCCACGAGATGCCTAACGTGTTCGCCGCGCTCCAGTCGGTCGGCTTGCCGATGGAGCCGATCTTCTGCGGCGGCGACCGGCGAATCATGCAGGAGCGCGAGCAGTGGGCGTCGGGCTGCAACTTCGTGGCGATGCGGCCCGGCGTCGTGCTTTCGTATCACCGCGCTGAGGGGACGCTGCGCGAGATGCAGAAGATGGGCTTCCGGATCGTCACCGCCGACGACTTCCTCACCGGCGGTGATCGCATCAGCGAGGACGAGCGCGCGGTGATCGTGTTCGAGGGCTCCGAGCTGGTACGGGGTGGCGGCGGCCCGCGCTGCATGACGTGTCCGGTGCAGCGGGACGATCCATGGGCCTGACGCCGCCCGCGGCCGGCCAGTACCCGCTGCCGTTAGGCGGCGTCACCACGCGACCGGCGGACTCGCTCCTCTCGACGCGAGCGCGCGACTTCCTCGCTGGCGGACCCGCCTCGGCGGCGACGCTAATCGCGAGCGTCTGCCAGCTCCCGGCGGTGCCCGGGCCGGTCGCCGAGCACATGGCGGCCGCGCTCTTTGCCGGCCGGCGCGAGTTCGCCCGGAGCGTCGACGGGATGTGGCGGCTCACGGAGGAGGAGGCCGGCAGCGGGGCGGCGCCGCTGGCGGTGCGCGAGCGGGAGACCGGGAGCGGGACGCTGCCTAACGACTACGCGGTGGCCGCGCCCGAGGCCGATCACATCGACGCGCTGAGCTACACGGTGGTGGACGTCGAGACGACCGGGGGCAGTCCGGCCGCGGGGCACCGGATCACCGAGATCGCCGCGGTGCGCGTCGAGAATGGGGAGGTTCGCGACGTGTTCGAGACGCTGATCAACCCCGAGCGATCGATTCCACCGTTCATCACCTCGCTGACGAGCATCAGCTGGGAGATGGTCAAGGACGCGCCGAAGTTCCGCGATGTCTGCGAGGAGCTGCTGTCGCGGCTGGAGGGAACGGTCTTCGTCGCGCACAACGCGGCGTTCGACTGGCGGTTCGTCGCCGCCGAGGTCGCACGGGCGACGGGGCGGCGGATCGAGGGGCGGCGGCTGTGTACGGTGCGGCTCGCGCGCGCCGTGCTGCCGCAGCTCCGTCGCAAGTCGCTCGACTGGGTGGCGAATCATTACGGTGTCGAGATCGAGGGGCGCCATCGCGCCGGCGGCGACGCGTTGGCGACCGCGCATTGCCTGCTGCGAATGCTGCGATCCGCCGCCGTCGACCACGAATGCTCGACCTGGTCTCATCTCGAGCGCCTGGCCGGGAACCGCGGCAGCCGGCGCCGTCCGCGCCGTCCTCCGGCGATGCCGACGCCGGTCACCCGCGATACGACCGCCTGACGGCGGCCGTGCCTAACGTTCCCCCTGCGACTATGACCCCTCCAACTCCGCTCGTGCAGTCCACGACCGTCGGCGGGCTGAAGGTCCACGCGATCCAGGCCGGCGGGCAGCGGCTCGACGGCGGCGCGATGTTCGGCGTCGTCCCGAAGCCGCTCTGGGAGCGGCGGATCGCGGCCGACGAGCGAAACCGCATCCCGTTAGGCATGCGCTGCCTGCTCATCGAGCATCCGTCGGGGCTCGTCCTCGTCGATACTGGTTTGGGCAACAAGGAGAACGCCAAGTTCCACGACATCTATGGCGTCGAGAACGCCGGCGCTGGCGGCCGGACCGCCCTCGAGGACGGACTCGCCGCGCTCGGCGTGCGTCCCGACGATGTCACGCTCGTGATCAATACCCACCTCCACTTCGACCACGGCGGCGGCAACACCTGGCGTAACGAGTCGGGCGCGATCGGGCCGAGCTTTCCGAAGGCGCGCTACGTGGTCCAGCGAGGGGAGTTCGACTACGCGACGCACACCAACGAACGCACGGCGGCGAGCTATTTCGTGGCGAACTATGTCCCGCTGCGCGATGCCGGTGTCCTCGACCTCATCGAGGGCGAGCGGGAGATCGTGAAGGGGATCAGCGTGATCTCCTCGCCCGGGCACGTGCCCTTCCACCAGAGCGTCGTCATCGAGTCGGAGGGTGCGACCGCGCTCTTTCTCGGCGACCTGGTGCCGACGGCCGCGCACCTGCCGCTGCCGTGGATCATGGGGTATGACGTCGAACCGTTAGTCACCCTCGAGAGCAAGCGGCGGATCCTTGCCCGCGCCGCCGAGCGGGAATGGCTCGTCGTCTTCGAGCACGATGCGACGGTGCCGTGGGGGCGGGTGGTGAACGACGGGAAGGCGTACGGTCTCTCGCGCTGAAGCCGCGTGCCTTGACTGCGGCCTGTTGCTCGCCTAACTTTCGCCCCGACAACAAGCTAAGCAGGACGCCTCACGGCGTCCTCACCCTCTGGCCCTCGCATCGATCACCGCGGGGAGTGCTGCAGGAGTCAACGTGAATCACGCGGCCTTCCCGCTGTCGGGGAAGGCGTGTGCCGTGCGCGGACTCCCCAGCGGGTCCGCGTTTTTATTTCTCCTCTGCGAGGGTAACGGCTATTCAGGACACTACGAAGCGCGTACGCGTCAACCGACAGATCCGCATTTCCCCAGTACGCGTGATCGGCGCGGACGGAAGTCAGCTCGGCATCCTGGAAGTGGACGCCGCGCTTCGCATGGCAGAGGAGTTGGGGCTCGACCTCGTCGAAGTCGCGGCGACTGCGCGGCCTCCCGTCGTCCGGATCATGGACTACGGCAAGTACAAGTTCGAGATGGCGAAGCAGGCCCGGGTCGCCAAGAAGAAGCAGCATGTCATCGAGCTCAAGGAAGTGAAGTACCGCCCTGGGATCGACGATCACGACTTCGACACGAAGACCCGCCATGCGCGGCGCTTCCTCGAGGAGAAGAACAAGGTCAAGGTGACCATGATGTTCCGCGGCCGTCAGGTCGCACACCCGGAGCTGGGGCAGCTCGTGCTCGACCGGGTTGCCACGGAGCTCGCCGATATCGG
>JAICUE010000182.1 GCA_025936015.1 Gemmatimonadaceae bacterium | reverse complement strand
CTTGTTCTCGCCCGAGTCGAACACGATCGCGCCGCGATTGATCTCGATGGTTCGGTAATCGGAGCGGCGAATCAGCTCGAGGTTGTGCGTCGCCATCACCACCGCGGTGCCTGACGCGTTGATCTCGCGCAGCAGCTGGAAGATTCCGCGCGTCGCGCGATCGTCGAGGTTTCCGGTCGGCTCGTCGGCGATCAGGACGTACGGCTCGTTCACGAGCGCACGTGCGATCGCGACGCGCTGCTGCTCCCCGCCGGAGAGCTCGCGTGGATAGGCCGTCGCCTTCGACGCGAGTCCGACCTGCGTCAGCAGCCGGCTCACCCGCGTGGGAATGTTCGCCCGCGGCGCGCCGGTGACCTCGAGGGCGAAGGCGACGTTCCGCTCGATCGTGCGATCTTCCAGCAGGCGGAAATCCTGGAAGACGATGCCGAGCTTGCGACGGAGCTTCGCGACGTCGCCGCGGCGCAGCGCGGTGGTGCTCAAGCCGCTGACGCGAACCTCGCCGGCAGTCGGCAGCTCCTCCATGTAGATCAGCTTGAGAATCGTGCTCTTCCCGCTGCCGCTCGGGCCCGTGAGAAAGACGAACTCGCCCTTGTTGACCTGGAGGTTGATGTCGGTGAGCGCGACGCCGGTGCGCGCGTATTCCTTGGTGACGTCCGTGAAACGGATCACGCGGTCGCTCCCGCGACCGCGTCGTCAGCGTCGCTCTCGTCGAGCACCCGCCATCCCTTCGTTGCCGACACCGTGTCGATGATTGCCTTCAACATCCCGATGAGGATTGGTCCGATGAGAATGCCGGCGAGCCCGAACGTGTAGACCCCGGTCACGAGCGCGACGAGCATCCAGTAGAAGTTCAGCACGCGGGAACGGTCCGCGGCGAGCTTCGGCCGGAGGTACATCGAGATGAACAGCGTGTTCCCGAGAAATCCGACCAGTACCATGACGATTGCCGGAACCGCCGCGCCACGAAACACCAGCAGCCAGAGCGCGACCGGCACGTAGACGCTCCACGATCCGACGATCGGAAAGAAGCCGATGATGAACGAGATGATCGCCAGCACCGCCGCGAGCGGGACGCCGAAAACCAGATTCATCGCGAGGATCACGACCGACTTCAGCGTCTGCGTGACGAGGGTCGAGTAGATCGCACCGTAGAGCACGCCACTCACGCTCGACTCGAGCGCGACGCGTAACTCGGCGTACCGCGGCGGGATCTTGCTTCGCACCCACGCAGCGAGGACGTCGGCGTCCATCAGGATGTAGAATGCGGTGAAGATGAAGATCGTCGCCGCAATCGAAAAGCCGACGAGGGCTCCGCGAATCAGGCCGGGAAGTCGCGAGCCGTACGCTGAGGTCGCGATCACCCACGTCCGGATCGACTCGCCGACGTTCGCGCCTTCCATGAACGGGATCCGGTGCACCGCCTCGGCAACCTGCGCGGCGATGGCGTCGCGGTTCACGTCCACGTAACGCGCGAGCTCACTCAGCTCGGCATAGCTGTAGACGAGCGCGGCGAGGATCGGCACGATCACCGCGGCGATCGTCAGCATCGCCGCGGGAGCGGGTCGCTTCGTCACGGGCAGCAGTCGCAGGTAGAGCGGCCGGACATAGACGGCGATGATCGCACCGAGCACGCCGGCGACGATCACGTGGCGCACCATGTAGAGGAAGAGCAGGATGACGATCGAGGAGAGCAGCGTGGTCACGAGCAGCCGGCGCATCTCCGGGATCGTCAGGTCGGCAACGCGCTCGTTGACCCGGCGCTCGCGCCGCCGCCGCTCGGGCTCGAGAGAAGGTGTCGGGGTCACCGCGGGCTGCCGCCCGCTCGCGTCGTCAGGCGTAGCGCGCGCCGCGGACGGTGCCGCCGCGGTCGTCGAGGTCGGGCTTCACCACGCGAACGATCTCCGACGGCGCGACGCCGACGATGTCGCGCAGGTTGACGTCGCCGCGCGTCAGGCGCTCGTCGATGCGCACTTCCGCGAGCTCGTGGCGCCGCGGTCCGTAGACCCAGGCCAGTTCGCCGTCGACGAGCAATCGCGTGCGCGCGTCATCTGGATTCATCGTCACCATCGGGCCGCGCTCCGGGTCGCTCGCGCGTGTCGAGATGAAGCCGACGACGCGGAGCGGCCGTTGGCGGTAGTCGTCGCCAGGCCCCTTCGCGAGCGGAGTCATACCGGCGAGCCGACCGCCACCCACTGGTCTTCCAGCTTCATCATCAGCCGTCGCCGCGAGAGCGCGGTGAGCAGCGATTCGACTTCGTCGGTGGCGGCGTCGATCTGGCGCGCGACCTCCTCGCATGTCGCGCTGCCCAGATCCATCACCGCCTCCCACGCTTTCCGCTCTGCTCCCGAGACCGCGCCGATGATGGTCGGGACGCCGTCTTCCTGCTGGAGCACGAGCGCGAGCCGATGACGCTCGAGCACGTGCTCGAGCGCGTCGAGGTGCGTCTCGCTCATTCCGCGAAAGACGAAATACGCATCGTGTGGCGGACAATCGTCGCAGTACGGGAGCAGCAGCTTCGCGACCACTTCGTCGGCGCACGAGAAGTCGAGCAGCCGAACGTTGCTGAAGTCGATGACCGTGACGGTGCGTCCACCCAGCTCGGCGAGCTGCGTCTCGATCGCGGTGCGGACCGCCGCACCGGTGGGACGCGTGACGAGATTCGAGTACAAGTCGCACACGGTGCGACGGAGGACCGTGCTCAGGTCGATGTGGTTGATCATCGCCCGCTCACGAGCCGCTCGGGGATGGTGATCTGCATCTGTGCACCAGGAAACGGGGGGAGATTTTCCGTGAGCGCGACGTCGTCGTCCCAGGTCGGCACGATCGCGATGCGCGCAGTCCCGCTCCGCACCGAGAGCTTGCCATCCCATCGGCCGACGTACCGGCGAACGCCGGCAAGCCCCTGTCCACGACCGGGGTCGCGGAACCGGCTCACGCCGCGCACCACTGCTTCCTCGAGCGCCATCGCGTCATCCCACCGATCGCTGCGCACGCGGCCAGGCGCGCTCTCGAGCGACTGCCGAAAGCCGACACCAGCATCGCACACCGCGATCACGACGACGCGGCGCCCGAGGCGCTTTGTCCATTTGTATGTCTGTACCGCGACCCATCCGCCGCGTCCCGCGTGCTCGACGATGTTCTGGCACGCCTCGGACAGCGTCATCGCGAATCCCATCGTCGCCTTGGCGTCGAGATTCAATTCGCGCGTGAGGATGTGTTGTGCTTTCTGCTGGATGCGTCCGACGATTTCGTGCACGTCATCGCTCTTCGCGATCGGCGTGATCTCGAGCAGCACATCGGATTCGCCCGACTGCTTCTGCTTCGGCGCGGTGCCGACGATCTCGAAGAGATCAGCCGCATACTTGAAGAACCCGGCGCGCGTCCAATACGAGAGCGTGTCGTCCGCCTCGGGCGGCGCGAACGCCGCGCGCTCGGCGCGCGACTGCGCGAGCGTCAGCATCGCGGTGAGCCCGAACGGCGACGCCCAGCGCGCATGCCTCGCGTCGACGAGCAGCTTCTCGTCGGCGGGAACGTTGGCCACCTGCTCCAGCACCTGCTCGAACGTGACGTCGTCGAGAGACGGGGGGACGTTGATGACGGTGGTCACGTAGTGGAGAGCTCTCCTCGCAGGTAGCTCGCGAGCCCGGAGGCACCGCGATGCTCGAAGTTTCGCGCGGCTGCTCGCTGCGCTGCGTCGATGGCGACCGTGAACATATCACCGGCGAGTAGCCGAGAGAAATAGGTCGCGCCCCAAACATCTCCACATCCGGTTGGATCGCCGCGCGGCTCGCGAGTTGCAGCCGCGGGCACGCGCTGCGTGCGAATCGCGCCTGAAGAAACGCCAAGTTCATGGCGCGTCGCGAGATCGGAGATCCGACCGAAACCAGATGCTGCGAAGTAGGCCATTCCGCGCGGTCCGAGCGTCACGCACAGACACCGAACACCAGCGGTCAGGGCCGTGGCAGCGAGTGCGAGTCCGTCCGCTGCCATCATCGAGAGCTCGTCCTCGTTCACCTGCACGATGTCGAAGCAGCGACACCACTCGGCGACGTCGGTAACGGGACGCAGCTCGCGCATGCCGTCAGCGCGGAGCGCGAGCGTCACGGAGTGGAGATCGCAGTAGATCGGCCCGCGAAATGATTGCCGCAGCAGCTTCGCGACTTCGAGGTCGATTTCCCAGCCGCTGATCAGGTTGACGTAGAGCGCGTCGAGCCCGACGAGCATCGGCTGCAGCGCGGCCCAGCTCCACGTCGGGACGCCGCCGCTCATCACCTCACTCCGTCGCTCGTCGCTCAAGTAGCGAAGCTCGACGCGATTGTTGGGAACCGGCACTTCATAGAGTGCGGCGTCGGGCGCGATCCGCCGCAGCGTCGCGAGAAAATCCCGCGCCCGGTTCGCGAGGTCGCTGCCGACCTTCATCACCGGCACGATCTCCCAGTCGCTCGGGAGCGCGGCGTCGAAGGCGCTCAGCGCATACGTGATCCCGCCCCACTCCTCGACTGGCGCGCTCCGTACGTCACGACCGTGGATGATGTCCCAGACGAACGAGCCGATGACGCCGACGCGCTTCCGGCGAATCACGCGACGTGCGGATGCTGCTGGCGGAATGTTGCCACCGCGCCGACGACGCCGGCTGCGCCATCGAGCTCACCGGGGACGATGCGGCACGCGTCGAATGCCGGGCGAAACGCGCGCCGCCGCGCCTCCGCACGGAGTGGCTCGAACAGCGCTTCCCCCGCTTGGGTCACGCCGCCAGCGATCACGACGACGTCCGGGTTGAAGGTGTTGAGCAGGTTCGCGACGCCGGCACCGAGAAACGCCGCCGTCTCCTTCACGACGTCGAGCGCGATCTTGTCGCCGGCGTGCGCGGCCTCGTACACCGTGTGCGCGGTGATCAGGTCGAGATTGCCGCCCACCATCCGGGTGAGGACGGAGTCGCCGTCCCCGCTCACCTGTTCGCGCGCGCGTTCGGCGATGTTCGGGCCCGATGCATACGCCTCGAGGCAGCCGTAGTTGCCGCACTTGCAGCGGCGGCCGTGCATGTCGATGGTCGTATGCCCGATCTCGCCGGCGACATCGGACGCCCCGTGCCAGAGCCGCCCGTCGACGACCAGCCCGCCGCCGATCCCGGTGCCGATCGTCATCCCGACGACGGCGCGCCCGCCGCGCGCGGCGCCGATCCACCACTCGCCTAACGTTGCGCAGTTGGCGTCGTTGTCGAGGGTTGCTGGCAGCCCGACCTCGTGCGCGACGCGATCGCGGAGCGGGAAGTCCTTCCAGCCGAGGTTCGGCGCGACGATGACGATCCCGCGCTCGCGGTCGAGCGGGCCGGGCGCGCCGATCCCGACGCCGGCAAACTGCTTCCGCGTGATCCCCGCCTCGGTGATGGTCGCTGCCATCACCTCGCGAATCATCTGCGAGATGCGTTCGACGACGACATCCGCCCCCTTCTCGGCCATCGTCGGCTGTGAGCGGAGCGCGTAATGACGGCTGCCATCGTCGGGCATCGCGCCGACGACGATGTTGGTTCCACCGAGATCGACGCCAATGATGAACCGCTGGTCGCTATGGGCCATCTGCGGGCTCACGGGATGAGGTAACCGGTGACGATGCCGGCCACGCGCGCCGGCGACTGGTCCAACATGCACTTCCAATGACCGAGCGGACAACGTCTCGGCCCGTGCCGATCACACGGACGACAGGCGAGCATGTCGTCCTCGACGATCGCCGACCCCATCGCGAGCGGACCGAAGCCGAACGCCGGAACCGTCGGCCCGAATACCGCGACCGTCGGCGTCCCGACCGCCGACGCGAGATGCAACGGCGCAGAGTCGTTGCTAACGATCGCGCGTGCGCGACCGATCAGCT
>JAICUE010000088.1 GCA_025936015.1 Gemmatimonadaceae bacterium | reverse complement strand
CGGGGGGGGGGTGGTCCCCCCCTGGTCCCCCGCGCCTGCGTCCGCGGGGGGGTCGGCCCCCTCCCCCCCCCCGCCCGCCCCCGGGGGGGTGTTGGGGGGGGGGCGGGGGGGGCCCGCCCCCCCCCCCCCCCCCCCCCCGTTCGCATTTCCGATGACCGATTCGACCCCGCTCGACGTTCATGTCGTCTCCCACACGCACTGGGACCGCGAGTGGTATCATCCGGCCGGCCGGTTTCGCCAGCGCCTCGTCGCGCTCATCGATGAGCTGATCGACGACCCGCCGCCGCCGGGCGAAAGCTTCCTCCTCGACGGCCAGGCGATCGTGCTCGACGACTACCTCGCGGTTCGCCCCGAGCGACGCGACGCGTTGACGACGCTGCTCCATGAGCGGAGACTCGAGGCCGGACCATGGTACGTCCTCGCCGACGAGCTCATACCGTCGGCGGAGGCGATCGTTCGCAACCTGCTCGCCGGGCGGCGCGCGGTTCGCGCGTTAGGCGGCGAGCCCCCGCCGGTGCTCTACTGCCCGGATTCCTTCGGGCACCCGGCAGCGCTTCCGACGATCGCCGCCGGCTTCGGAATGCGCGTGATCGTGCTCTGGCGCGGGTACGGCGGTGCGCGCTGGCCCGCCGGCGACACCGCGTACTGGGGCTCGCCCGGCGGCGAGCGAGTCCTCCTCTATCACCTCGCGCCCGATGGTTATGAGCTCGGCTCGTCACTTCCGGCGAGCGGACGGACGGTGCAGGAGCGGTGGACACGGCTGCGGTCGGTGCTTTCCCCGCGCGCGACGCTTCGCCTCGCGCTCCTGCCTAACGGCGCGGACCATCATGCACGGCAGCGGCATCACCGGGCCGCGGTCGATGCGCTCGTCGCCGCGGCCGGCGATGACGCGGTGCAGCGCTCGTCACTCGCCGCGTTCGCCGCGCTCCTCGAGTCGCGCGCGCTCAAGCGCCACCTGCCCGAGGTGAGCGGGGAGCTGCGCGACTCCTACGGCTACGCGTGGACGCTGCAGGGGACTTTCGCCAGTCGCGCCGCGCAGAAGCGGCGCAATGCCACCGCCGAGCGCGTGCTCGTCCGCGAGGCCGAGCCGTGGGCGGCACTCGCCGCCCGCGCCGGCGCCGCCGATCGCGGTGCACTCCTTCGCGCCGCGTGGCGCGCACTGCTCGAGTGCCACCCGCATGATTCACTCTGCGGCTGCTCGATCGACGCCGTCGCCCGTGCCGTCGACGCCCGCCTCAGCGACGCGCTCGCGCAGGGCCGTGGCATTCGCGACGACGCGCTCCTCGACGTGATCGGCCACGACCCGGTCGACGCCCGCGAGCGGCGCGCCGAGTGGACGCCGGTCGTCGTCGTGCGCAACGCGACGGCGCGCGCGCGGCGCGGTGTCGCCGAGGTACGCGTGGCCAGCTTCATCCGCGACGTGCCTGTCGGGCCGGGCTCGGGACGAATGCACCGTGAGGCGCTGCGTGCTGCTCGCAAGGACGCCGACGCCGTCGGCGCGTCGTTCACCCTGCGCGATCGCTTTCATCCGGCACAGCTGCAGCTGCTCGCGTCGTCGCTCGCGACCGATCTCACCGAGAGCGCGCGGCATTATCCCGATGCCGACCGCGTCGCGGTGTCGCGTGCTCTCGTCTGGGTGGATGAAGTCGCCGGGTACGGTACCCGCGCGCTCCCCCTGGCGGCGGGTGCGAGCACGGCAGTTCCCCTTCCCGCCGACGTCGCTCCGGCCGTCGCCGGCGACGGGTTTCTCGACAATGAGCTGGTGCGCATCGAGTGGGACCGCGACGGCGTGCTCACGCTGCACGACCGTCGCAGCGGCCGTGTCATCCACTCGCTCATCGCACTCGGCGACCGCACCGACCTCGGCGACTTGTACACGCCGTCGCTTCGCGGCTCGACGCGTGAGCTGGCCGCGGCCAGCCCTCGCGTGATCGCACCGGGGCCGCTCCGCGCGAGCGTCGCGATCGACCATCGGCTGAAGGGGGTCGCCGATGCGACGGTGACTGTTTCGCTGGACGCCGGGTCGCGATTCGCGCGGCTCGCGGTCCGCGGAATCAACCGCGCGCGCGATCACCGGCTGCGCTTCTTCGTCGCGACCGGGCTCGAGAACGGCACGACGTGGGCTGATGCGGCCTTCGGCGGCGTTAGGCGGGTGGCCCCCGACGTGCCACCCGAGGATCGCGTTGCCGAAGCGCCGTTGCCGACGGCGCCGCTGCATCGCTATGTCTCGCTCTTCAACGACGCGGCCGGCGCGACCCTGTACTCCGACGGGCTCGCCGAATATGAAACGCGCGCCGACGGGAGGATCGGGGTGACGCTGCTGCGCGCGGTCGGCGAGCTGTCGCGCGACGACCTGCCCGAGCGGCCCGGGCACGCCGGCTGGCCGGCGCCGACCCCGGCCGCCCAGTCGCTCGGTCCCTTCGCCGGCCGTTTCGCGCTGCTCCTCCACGATGCGCGGGCCGACGCGACGATCTGTGAAATCGAGCAAGCCGCGGACGACGTGCTGCTTCCGCTCCGCGGGAACACCCTTCGCTCGGCGTTAGGCGTGCCCGCGCCGACGCGCGGGGTCGAGCTGTTCGGTGACGGACTGGCATTCAGCTGCTGCAAGCCGGCCGAGCAGCCGGGCTGGACCGTCGTCCGCTGCGTGAACCTGCTCGACAGGCCGGTGGGCGGGAGCTGGCGCTTCGAGCGCCCGGTGACGCACGCGGTGCTCGCCCGGCTCGACGAAACGTTAGGCGAGCCGCTCGAGCCGCGCGCTGACGCCGTTCAGTTCACCGCGACCCCGCGCGCGGTCGTGACGATCCTGGTGCGCTGAACGACGACCGGCCGCCTCCCCGCGAGGCGGTCGCGAACGGCGTCGCCGATGATGGTGGCGCACATCGTCACGATCACCACCGCCAGACCCGGTATCAGCGACACCCACGGTGCGGTGACCACCACGTCGCGACCGGCGGCGATCATGTTCCCCCAGCTCGCCGCCGGCGGCTGGACGCCGAGTCCGAGGAACGACAGGCCGGCCTCGAGCATGATCGCGCTGCCGACCCCCATCGCGGTCGCCACCAGCGCCGGCCCCAGCGCGTTAGGCAGCACGTGCCGCCAGAGCGTGCGGGTGGAGCGCGCGCCGAGGGCGCGCGCCGCATCGACGTAGGGACGTCCGCGCGCCGCGACCACCTCGGCGCGCGTCAGGCGAGCGATCCCCATCCACCCCGTCGCCGCGAGGACGATCACGACCGTCCGCAGGCTCGGCTCCCAGAGCGCGACGCAGAGCAGGAGGAGAACGAGGCGCGGGATCGCGAGCAGGGCGTCGGTCAGCGCCATCAAGAGGCGGTCGGGAAGGCCGCGCCGCCAGCCGGCCACCGCCCCGACGACGACGCCTAACGCTCCGGCGAGGAGCGCGCCGACGATCCCGACGGCGAGCGAGACCCGGCCGGCGAGCAGCGTCCGTGCAAGCAGGTCCCGTCCGAGCCGATCGGTGCCGAACAGGTGGAACGCGCCGGACGGGTCGCGCGACAGCGGCGCAAGGAGCCGGGCACCGACAACGTCGCCGATCGATGCGGGCACACGCGCGCCAAGGTATGGCGCGCCGATCGACGCGAGCGCGACGATGCTGACGACCGCGATGGCGGCGCGCGTCGATCGCCGTGATGCTGGTCGCGCACTCATGGCTGGTCGGAGCGCAGCCGCGGATCGGCGAACGGGAGCGCGAGGTCGGCGAACAGGTTCGCGGCGATCACCGCCGTCGCATAGAGCACCGTCGCCCCGAGGACGACTGGAATGTCGCGCGCGACGATCGCGGTCGTCATCGCGCGTCCCATCCCCGGCCATGCGAACACGCTTTCGACGAACACCGATCCCGCGATCGTTCCGGGCAGCGCGAGCGCGAACAGGACCATCAATCCGGGAAGCGCGATGCGGAGCACATGCGCGGCGAGGCGCGCGCCGCCCAGGCCTCGGCCGCGCGCCGCGCGGATTGCCTCGAGGCCGACGACGTCGAGGAGGGTGGAGCGCGCGTAGCGCGCGATTCCCGCCGCACCGATCGCCGCGAGTACGCCGACCGGAAGTATCGAATGCCGAATCAGGTCACCGAGCCACGCGCTGCCCGACGGCACGCCGCCGGGGGCGTGCAATCCGAAGGCGGGCAGCCGCAATGCCGCCGGGAATCCGAGCCTCGCGGCACCGTAGGTGAAGACCGCAATCAGTCCGAGCGCGAGCCAGAACGCCGGCGCCGCCGCCACCGCGGTGGTTGCCATCGTCACGCTGAGATCCGATCGCGTTCCCGCGCGGCGCGCCTGGAACGCGCCGATCGCGACACCGATCGCGAAGGAGAGGAGCAGCGAGACTCCACCGAGGAAAAGCGAGACGGGGAGTGCGTCGGCGAGCACCGCGCGAACACTGCGTCCGGTGGCGATGCTCGTGCCGAAGTCGCCGTGAAGCGCTGCCCGCGCCCAGCGTGCATATTGCACCGCGAGGGGCGCATCGAGGCCGAGCCGCGTCCGCGCGCTCGCGATTTCGCTCGCGCTCGCGGTTGGCGACACGAGCATGAGGACGGGATCCCCCGGCGCCGAGCGCGCGAGCACGAACACCACCGTGACCACGAGCCAGAGCAGGAGCACGGCAGCCGCGAGATGGCGAAGCAGGGAACGCACGCAGGGATAATGACCGGCGCACTCGCTCCGTCAACCGTTCGCCACACGATCGGGCAGCGAGCGCATCGCACGCGCGCTGTCTTCCTGACGCTCGCCGCGACCACGATCACCGCCTGCGGTGCGGCGCCGTCGCGTGACGGCGTCGCCGTGATCGCATCCGGCGCCGACCTCGAGTCGGCGAACCCGCTCGTCACCATTCACCCGATGGCGCGGCAGATCCAGCGCTACGTCCTCTTCACGACCCTCGCGCGCTACGACTCGACGCTTACTCCTGTCCCGTACCTGGCAAAACGCTGGAGCTGGAGTGCCGATCGAACCGTCTTGACGATGACGCTCGTTGGCGACCTTCGCTGGCAGGACGGTGTCCCGACCACCGCGCGCGATGCCGCCTTCACGATCGACGCCGCGCGCGATCCGCGCACCGGGTCGCCGCGTGCCGGCGAGCTCGCAGCCGTTCGCGCCGCCCGCGCCGTTGACGACACGACGCTCGTGCTCGACTTCGCGACGCCGCAGCCCTCGCTGCCTGACGTGTTGTGCGCGCTGCCGATCGTCCCCGAGCACATCCTGAAGAACGTGAAGCGCAGCGAGATGCGCTCGGCCGCATTCGCCACCGCCCCCGTCGGCAACGGCCCGTTCAACTTCGTCGAACGCGTCGCGGGCCAGCATTGGACCTTCCGCCGCAACGACCATTTTCCGGCTTCGCTCGGCGGTCCCCCCGCGCTGCGCCGGCTCGTCGTCGCGGTAGTCGATGAGCCGGCGACGAAGATGGCCGGGCTCGTCAGCGGTGACCTCGACATGGCTGGCATCGCGCCGACGATGGCCGGTCTCGTCCGCCGCGATCCGACCCTTCGCCTCGTCGAATATCCGAACGTCGCGTCGGTCGCGGTGATCTTCAATCCACGCAACCCAGCGTTAGGCGACCGGCGTGTGCGCGAGGCGATCTCGTTGTCGATCGATCGTGACCGGATCGTGACCGCCGCCGTCGGCGGCTTCGGGACGCCGGCACACGGCCCGGTGCCCGACGCGAGCCCGCTCGCGATCCCAGCCGATCGCGCCCCCTGGGACACCGCACGCGCCGACTCGCTCCTCGACGCCGCCGGCTACGCTCGCGGCGCGGATCGGCGGCGCGGCCGTGGCACCCCGCTCACCCTCGAATTGCTGACCGTCGGCAGCGGTGACAACGTCGCCGAGCAGTTGATCCAGGCCGATCTTGCCGCTCGCGGGATCACCATGACGATTCGGCAGCTCGAGCTCGGCGCGTTCCTCGCCCGGGCGCGCGCGACGCCTCACCGTTATGACATGCTACTCACCAGCATCCCGGGCGATCTCGCGCTTTCGCACATCGTCGCGATGTACGACGGAACGTTGCGCGGCGGCGCGCTGGATTACGCCGACTTCCATACCCCCGTGCTCGATTCGCTCTTTCGCGCGGTGCGCAGCGCGAGCAGCGAGGCGGCGTTGCGCGATGCATGGGCGAGCGTGCAGCGCGATCTCGCTCGCGAGATGCCGGCCGCGTGGATCTATCATTCGCGCGGAATCCAGGGTGTCGCGCGGCGGCTGCATGGAGTGACGATGGACCTGCGGGGCGAGCTGCCGACCGTCGCCCGCTGGAGTACTGACACCGCCTCGCACCCGTGACGCTCCTCGTCACCGCCGCCGAACTGCGCGAGCGCGGACGCGTCGCCAACGGAGCGCTCGCGCCACTTGCCGACTCGCTTGCCGCAGATCTCGAGCGGCTGCTCGGTGCGCCGATCGAGATCCCTCGCGAGAAGGCGCGCCTCACCCGCGCTGGCGGGCGTTGTCCGGCTGACGGCGCCCCACTCGATTACGATCCTTCCGCGCCGCGATTGCATCGCTGCCCCGTCTGCGGCGCGACGTACGATGGCGACGCTCATTATCGCTATGGGCTGATGTGGCACCAGCTCTGGATCGCCGAGCGTGCGGTGCATGGTGCGGTGCTCTATGCGCTCCGCGGGGATGAACGGCATCGCGATTTCGCCCTTTCGATTCTCGACGGTTATTCCGAGCGCTACCTCGGCTACCCGAACCGCGACAACGTCCTCGGGCCGTCGCGGGTCTTCTTCAGCACCTACCTCGAGTCGATCTGGCTCCTCCAGCTCTGCGTCGCGATCGACCTGCTCGAGATGGCCGGCGCGACGCATCGCGCGTTAGGCAGCGCGCGTGAGCGGATCGTGATCCCCGCCCGGGCGCTGATTGTCAGCTACGATGAAGGCACGTCCAACCGTCAGGCATGGAACGTCGCGGCCCTCCTCGCCGCGGCGCTCCTGCTCGATGACGCCAGCGGCGCCGAGGAGGCGGTCGCACGCCGGCACGGCCTCCGATTCCTGCTCGATCACGCGCTGCTTCGCGACGGGAGCTGGTACGAGGGCGAGAACTACCACGTCTTCGCCCATCGCGGACTCTGGTACGGCGTGACGATGGCGGCGCGTGCCGGCATACCGCTCGACGACGCGCTCCTCGCTCGCTTCGATCGCGGCTTCGCGCTGCCGTTCCGGACCGCACTCCCCGACTTCACGATGCTCGCGCGGCGCGATTCGCAGTACGCGGTGTCGCTCCGGCAGTGGCGCTTCGCCGAGCTCTGCGAGCTGGGCCTCGCTCGCACCGACGACACCGAGCTGCGAGCTGCGTTAGGCACGCTATACTCACCGGATGCGCCGCGGGGCGACACCGGGCGCTCACGCTCTTCGGCCGAAGCCGAGCGTCACTCGCCGGAAAGCGCGCTCACCCGCGCCGACCTTGGCTGGCGATCATTGCTGCACGCGCGCGAGACGCTGCCACCGCTGGGCGGCGCCTCACCACGGTCCGTGCTGCTCGAAAATCAGGGACTCGCCGTGTTCCGCCGCGACGAAGGCCGGCTTTTCGCGGCGCTCGACTACGGACCGTCGGGGGGAGGACACGGGCATCCCGACCGGCTCAACATCGTCGTCTGCGATGGCAGCAACCGGTGGCTCGACGACCCCGGCACCGGCTCGTATGTCGACCCGTCGCTGCATTGGTATCGCAGCACGCTCGCCCACTGCGCGCCGCTCGCCGATCGCGCATCACAGCCGCGCATCCCTGGTACACTCGTGGCCTTCGATGAACGCGGGGCCGCCGGATGGATCAGGGCGGCCGCGCCGATCGGCGGGGAAACACTCGCCATTCGCAGTCTCGTCGTGATGCCCGATTACGTCATCGACGAGCTGTCCTGGAATACCGACTACGACCAGCCCGTCGCGCTCCCCATCCACCTCGACGTCGAGCTCCCCGAACTCGGCTGGGCCAGCGAACCGTTAGGCGGTGCCGGGGGGCTCGAGGATGGCTTCGATTTCGTGATCAGGGCCGAGGTGTCGACCCCGGCGGAGTGGCCGTTGCGTGCCGCGGTGACCGACCTGGAGACCGGCGCACATGCCGACGTCTGGCTTTCCGCGCCAGCCGGCACCCGCCTCTGGCGCCTGACGGCACCGGCCCCACCGGGGCGGCGCCCGGCGCAGCGCAGCTTCATCATGCTCGAACTCGACGCGCAGCGCGGCACTTTCACGACGGTCCTCGCGCCGCGCCGCAGCATCAGCGCGCTCCTGATCCGCGACGCGTCGATCGTCATCGATCACGTCGATGGAAGCGTCCACGAGCACGCCGGCGGGAATGCCACCTGGCGCATCGCTCTCCGCACCGCGACCGCGACGAGCTCGATCGAGCTCGGTGGAGCACCGAAGTACCTGAGTGCAACGGCGCGGCCGGAGCTCGCTCCGGCAGACGCCACCCGCACCGCACCTGCCGATACCGCAATCAAGCTCGATCGCGCCCACCCGGTCGCATTCGAGTTGGCTGAACGCGACTACCGCCGGTCGGAGCAGAGTTGGAGCGAGGCTGGAGCTCCACACGCTGAGCTGACCGTCGCTGTCACGCGCGATGAGCTGGTCCTCACACTGACTGCGCACACCGGCCCCTCCGTCCTCATCGCCGACGATGCCGTCAACGAGATGGACAACGAGGAGCCGGACGTGAATGCCACCGG
>JAICUE010000155.1 GCA_025936015.1 Gemmatimonadaceae bacterium | reverse complement strand
TGCGTCCCGTTGCCGTGGTGCACGTCCCAATCGACGATGAGTACGCGATTCGCGCCATGCTTCGCGCGCGCGTAGTGCGCGGCGATTGCGATGTTCCCGAACAGGCAGAACCCCATCGCCCGATCGCGGACCGCATGATGGCCAGGCGGCCGCACCGCGCAGAAGCTCCGCGTGCCGTCGGCGAACGCGAGGTCTACCGCATCGAGGACGCAGCCTGTCCCAGCGCGCGCGGCGTCCCACGATCCCTCGCTCACGACCGTGTCGCTGTCGAAGCGCCCACCCCCGCCTAACGCGGTGTCGCGAACGAGCGCGATGTAGGCCGGGTCGTGCGCGAGCGCGATCTCATCGGCCGTCGCGTGACGGCCCTCGAGATGCCTGACGGCGAGGAAGAGTTCGGGATCCTCGCGCAGCGCGCGCGGGATCGCCCGCAGCCGCCCGACGTGCTCGGGGTGCCCCCACCCGGTGTCGTGCCGCCCGCAGTCCGAATGGGAAATGAACGCGACGTCGCTCAGGCGTTCCGCCTCAGCGCACCGGACGGCGGCGGCGGTACGCCACGAGGTAGATCGACCCGTCGACCGCGCCCGACTCGGCGAGGGTGACGTCCTCGTTCAGCACCTCGAAGCCGCGCAGCTTGAGCACGAAGTCGTCCGGGATCGCCTTGGTGCCGAGCAGCGCCGCCACCGCGGTGCGCTTCAGCTCCGAGACTGCCACCGATGGATTCGTCTCGACGACCACCGCGTCCCACACCTCGGCCGATTCGACGCGGACCGCCATCGTCGGCGTCCCGTTCCCGATACGGAGTGCGCCATCGCGCGTGCGCAGCTCGGCCACGAAAGGACGCGCGGTCATGCGGCGCTCGCGCCGACGCGCGCCGGGGCGTCGTTCGTCTCGACCGTCGGCAGCGTCGCGAAGAAACGGGCGACCTGCGCGTCGAAGAGGTACGTCGAGCCGGTGACCCGCGTACCGTTAGGCGCGGCCGCGGTGCCGATGATCAGCTCTTCCCCGCCCTGCCCGCGAAAGGTCGCGTGGTTCGGACCCTCGCGCTCGAGAAAGGCGGCGTAGATGCCGATGTGCCGGGCGAAGAACGCCTTCGCCTCGCGAAGGACGTCAGCGGGCGCGAGGGTGGTCAGCTGCTCCTGCAGCGTGGGAACTTGCTTCGTCATGAGGATGCGTGTGTCGGTCAGCGTCCCCGCGGCACCGCGCCACGGGTCTCGACGTCGAGTGGAAGCTCGACGGTAAATGTAGAGCCTTCGCCGGCGATCGACGCGAGATCGATCTCCCCGCCGAGAAGCCGCGCCATCCCTCGCGCCAGTGCAAGGCCGAGTCCGGAACCGCCGTAGCGACGCGTCATCGACCCGTCACCCTGGCGGAACTCGTCGAACACGATCGCCTGCGTCTCGATCGGGATGCCGATGCCGGTGTCCTGCACGACGTACACCACGCGCCCATTGCGAACGTCGACCGAGATCCGGACCTCGCCCGCGTGCGTGAACTTGTAGGCATTCGCGAGCAGCGCGCCGAGGATCTTCACCACCTTGCGCTTGTCGCTGCGCATCTGCGGCAGGAGCATTTCCGGCTCGACGATCTTGAGCTCGACGTTCGCCGGACGACCATTCGTCGCGAGCACCGCGTCCTTCATCGGCTCGCGCGGGTCGAAATGATCGACGGTCGGCGAGCTGTCGCCGCGCTTGAGCTGCGTCAGGTCGAGGAGATTGTCGATGAGCTCGAGCAGCCGCTCGCTCGCGCCCTTCACCTGGCGCAGCGTCGTCTGCTGTTCCGATGTCACGGGGCCGGCGAGCCCTTCTTCCATGATCGACGTGTAGCCGATCACCGCCGTGAGCGGCGTGCGCAGCTCGTGACTGACGTTGGCGAGGAACTCGTCCTTCACCCGTCGCGCCTCGAGTGCCTGGAGGTATTGTCCCTCGAGCTCGGCGTTGGTATCGACGAGCGCGGCGTTCGCGCGGCGCAGCTCTTCGATGAGCGCGGCCTTCTCGGCGGTCGCCGCCATCTGGTCGGCAACGAGGCGAAGCAGGCTTCGCGTGTCGCCGGTGAATCCACCCGATGCGGTGAAGTAGAAGGTGACCGCGCCGAGCGTCTTGCTCGCCGCCTGCAGCGGGAGGGCGACGATCGCGCGAAAGCCCATCTCGGTTGCGACTTCCTGCCAATCCTCGAGCGTGGGATCGGCGAAGACATCCGGCACCTCGATCACGCGGCGTTCGCTCGCCGCTTCGCCGCTCGGCCCGAAGCCGAGTCGCACTTTCATCTCGCCGAGGAAGGGACGAAAGCGCTCGGGCCAGTTGTACGCCGCCACGAGTGGCATCAGCTCCGACGCACCGTCGACGAGATACACACTCGCGAAGTGCGCGCCGACGAGCGGACTCACACGCTCGAGCGCGAACTGATAAACATCCTGCGGGCGATCGGCGGTAAGGAACGCGTGCACGATTTCGCGCACCGCCATCAGCTCGCGGACCGCAGAGTCCGACGCCGTTTGCGCTACGCTCCCTGACACGCCGTTGACCGTGCGGATGCTGGTCATGCCACAAATGTACAGACGAGCCGGGCGGGAGGCCAGTAATTCCTTTGGCGGCTAGGGGTTAGATGCGCCGCGCCGCCTCCCGGCCACCGCGGTTACTGAGCCACCCTTCGGATTGCGCCGTAGATGACCTTCGTCCCGAACGCGAGCGAGGCGAGCGGCACGCGTTCGTCGTTGCCGTGCATCCGGTCCTCGTCGTTCTGGTCCATCGGGAACGGGAGGATTCCGTACGCCTGCATGCCGAGCATCCGCAGCCGCGCACTGTCGGTCGCGCCCGTGCTCAGGTAGGGAACGACGACCATCGCCGGATCGACCGCTCGAGTCGCGTCGGCGATCGCGGTGAACATCGGCGACCGGAAGTCGGACGCCGGCGCGTCGTCGCCGCGCTCGACGATGTTGAACGCGATCTTCGGATCGTTCACGAGCGTCTTCAATCGCGCGATCGTGCTGTCGAGCGACGCCCCCGGCAGCGTCCGGATATTGAGCGTCGCCTTCGCCTCGACCGGGATGACG
This sequence comes from Gemmatimonadaceae bacterium, assembly GCA_025936015.1. GTDB lineage: Bacteria > Gemmatimonadota > Gemmatimonadetes > Gemmatimonadales > Gemmatimonadaceae > JABFXC01. The sequence goes on along the minus strand of JAICUE010000155.1, from coordinate 3,302 downwards.
TTCGAGCGAATGCCGCCGCTGATGATCACCGCCGAGATGCCGTTGCGCAGGACTGCGTCGAAGACGGGAATGCTCGCGAGGACGCGGGCGCCGCGCTGCTGGCGAGCCGGTGCGGTCGAGGCGACGTCGGCCATCGCTTGCCGCTGCGAGCGCTCGGGCCAGACCTTCGACAGCTCGAGAAAGAACTCGCGCGTCGTCGGCTTCACGTTGAGCGGTTCGCGATGCTCGCCGATCTTCGCGAGCGCGCGGCCCAATCGGAAAATCGCGTTGTCGGCGAGGGGAACCGACGCATGCCCACCCGCGCCGGTCGCGACGACGTCGACCACGTGCGAAACCTTTTCGGTGTTCTGCACCGCGAGATAGAGCGGCTTCCCCTGCACGATCCGCGTGCGCCCGCCTTCGTTCAGCGCGAACTCGGCCTTTACCAGCTCGGGGTGGTTCTTGATGAGCCAGCCCATCCCCCAGTCGCCGCCGGCTTCCTCATCGGAGTTCGCGACGAAGATGACGTCGCGCGAAAGCGTCTGTCCGCGGTCGATCACGTTCCGCTTGAGCAGCAGCATCGTCTCGAGATTCGCCGACAGCATCCCCTTGTCGTCGATCGCGCCGCGGCCGTAGAGGTAGCCGTCCCTGATGATCGCGGCGAAGGGATCGACCGTCCACTTGTCGTGCTCGACGCCGACCACGTCCATGTGCGCCATCAGGATCACCGGCTGCTTCGACCCATTGCCCGCAAGGCGCGCGACGAACGCGGCACGTCCCGGTGCCGGCTCGAACAGGTGCGTCTCGATCCCCTCGGCCTTGAGCGTGCTGTCGAGGTAGCGCGCGACAGGCAGCTCGTTCCCGGGTGGGTTCGAGGTGTTCATCCGGATCATCGCCTGCAGGTGCGTGATCGTCTCCTGCTCGGCGGCGGTCCAGTCGGGCTCCTGCGCCCGCGCAGCGTTAGGCACGAGGACGGCGCTCATGAGGGCGAACACGAAGAATCGCATGACGAAGGGGCACGGGTGTCCGGGGAGGTCGGTCAGCTCTCGACAAGCTGTTCGATCGCGGCGATCAGCGGAGCGAAGCTCAGGTCGCGCGATGCGACACGCTTCGCGAGCTCGCCCGCGGTTTCGCGCTGTCCCTCGGCGAGCAGCGAGTCGCGCAGCCAGGGGCCGGCGTGCGGATTGCGCCACCAGTCCTCGTTGAAGCGCTCGGTGAGCTCCGACGCGAGCACGGCCTGGAGCTGCCACGCCTGCAGGTAGCGACCGGCGTAGAAGCGCGGATCGACGTCGGCATAGGCGTCGTCCGGACTGTAGCGAAAACCGGTCGCTTCGCTCAGCCGGTCGGCGTACCGCGCCGGAATCTGCGACGCAGGCACTTCGTTTCCGTGCAGGTCGAGCTCGTAGAGCAGCTTCGCGCAATAGCGACGCAGCATGCGCAGCTCGCTCCCGCCGACGTTGCGCAGGAAGCGTGAGAGATCCGCACCGCGCAAGCCGGTATAGCGGCGCAGCCATCCAGCATCCTGCATCCGGTGATCGAAGAGCATTGCGTACCCCTCGGTCACCGAGTTGTCGCCGAGCCAGCGAAACTCGAAGGGGAGCCTGCTGTCGATGTAGCCGAAGTGCAGTGCGTGCCCCGCTTCATGCAGCAGCGTCTGCCAATCGGTCGCGCCGCCGTGCGGCCGGATGACGAGATACACTTCTTCCGGGATCCGCACCGGCGAACAGAATGCGCGCGAGCGCTTCCCTTCGCGTTCAGCGGTATCGTAGACGATGTGGCCGTTCGCTTCAGGGTCGAGCCCCATCTCTTCGATCTGGCGTCGCACCGCGCGCTCGAGATCGGAGGACGGAAACGCGACATCGAACTCCGCCGAACGGGCGAGTGCGAGCCCGTCGGATCGCGCCGCGTCGTCGGGATTGATGCCAAGCTCGCGCTTGAGCGAATGGGCGAGCAGCTCGCGCGACATGTCGCTGGTGTCGCGAAGGAACGCTTCGCATTGCGTCGCCAGCGACCGCAGCGGGAGCGCCGAGACCTCTTCGATCGCCTCGATGTACGACGGCGCGACGTCGAGCTCGGCGACGATCTCGCGTTCACGCTCGAACCGCTCGCGGCGGATCGGGGCGAGCTCGCGGGCGACCAGCGTACCACGCGCCGCGTCGAGCGCGAGCCGCTCGCGCCGATCGGTCGAGTTGGCGATCTCGATCGCCGCTCGCTGATACGGAACGCGACGGCCATCGGGGAGCGTTATGACGGCCGACGCCTCCCACCCCAGCTCGCGCTCCTCGAGGTCCGCTGTTTCGCGCGCGGCATGCCCCTCGATCTGCCAGTCGAGCAGGAGCCGCGCCGAGCGATGCTCCTCGCTCGGCCGTGTGCTCGTTCGCCACGCGTCGAGCGCGGCGGCGAGCGCGTCGTCGCTCAGCGCCGCGGCATGCCTGGCGTAGATGCTCCGCAAGTCGATCTCGCGCGAGTGGCCCGCGCCGATCATCCACATCGCGCGCGACAGCTCCTCCATGAACGGCTCGCCGAGCCGACGGAGCTGCGCGAGCGCGTCACTCACGCGCCGAGTCGCTCGAAGAGGAAGACCGCGAGCTTGTCGGCGGCGACGCGATCCTGCTTGAGGGTGTCGCGGTCGCGGACCGTGACCGTGCCGTCGCTGATCGAGTCGGTGTCGATCGTGATGCAGAAGGGAGTACCGACTTCGTCCTGCCGGCGATAGCGCTTGCCGATGCTCCCCGTCTCGTCGTAGTCGACGGGAAACTTCGCCCGGAGATCGGCCTCGATGCGCCGGGCCATCTCCGGCTGTCCGTCCTTCTTCGTCAGCGGGAAGATCGCCGCCTTGATCGGGGCGATGGACGGATGGATGCCGAGGACGACCCGTCCCTCGCTTTCCCCCTCGACGCTCTCCTCGCGGTAGCCGTTGACGAGCACCGCCAGCGTCGTCCGGTCGCAGCCGACCGAGGTCTCGATGACGTACGGGAGATAGCGCTCGTTGTTCGGCTGGTCGAAGTACTCGAGCTTCTTCCCGGAGAATGTCTGGTGCTGGGTGAGGTCGAAGTCGCCGCGGTTGTGGACTCCCTCGATCTCCTGGAAGCCTAACGTTCCGCCGAAGTCGAACTGGACGTCGAACGCCGCACGGGCGTAGTGCGCCAGCTCCTCCTTCGTGTGCTGGTGGAACTCGAGCCGGTCCGCCGCCAGGCCTAACGCCTGGTGCCACTTCATCCGCTCGCCCTTCCAGTAGTCGAACCACTGCATGTCCGAGCCGGGCTTGACGAAGAACTGCATCTCCATCTGCTCGAACTCGCGGGTGCGGAAGATGAAGTTCC
>JAICUE010000282.1 GCA_025936015.1 Gemmatimonadaceae bacterium | reverse complement strand
GACGACTGGACGCGCGCTGTCGAGTTTCTCCTGCACGCGGGGCAGGTGAAGGGGCCAGCCAATCTCGTCGCGCCGGTGCCGGTCTCCAACGCCGACTGCACCAGCGCGCTCGGCCACGCGCTCGGCCGGCCGACGATCGTTTCTGTGCCGGAGACCGCGATCCACCTGGTGTTCGGCGAGATGGGCGACGCCACTCTGCTCGCCAGTGCCCGCGTGGTGCCCACCCGGCTCCTCGGCGCCGGGTTCAGCTTCCGCCACGAGACCATCACCGACGCGCTGCGGACGATCCTCGCTGGCTGACGGCGCGCTGCCTAACGCTGGACAATGCGAAGGCCCCGGGTGTACTGCCCGGGGCCTCGCACGTTGTTTCGCTCGGCTGCGTCGCCAATCGATCCTGCACCTGCACCTGCAACCTCTCCTGCTCCTGCGACTCCACTTGCGCTGGCTCGTCTCGCGTCGTCACGGCGTCCCGTCACGCCCGCAGTGCCAAGGTGCTTCGTCCTTCGCTCGTCCTGCGCGGCGATCGCTATGCAACGTGCGTACCGCGATCGGGTCCCGCGCACGACCGAATTGCCGCGGCCGTCAGGCAAACTGCGCCGGATGCTTCTCGTGAAAGTCGGTCGCCTGCTGATAGGCCATCGCTGCGCGGCAGAGCGCGGCCTCACCGTAGAGGTTGCCAAGAAACGTCAGTGAAACGGGCGTCCCGTTCTCGCGGAAGCCGTTAGGCAGGATGACCGCCGGATGGCCGGTGAGGTTCGTCGCGACGAGCTGCCAGCCGCCGTTCGTCGGGGTGACGATCACGTCCACCGTCTCGAACAGCTTCGCCCACTGCTGCATGATCGTGGTCCGGACGCGGTTCGCGTTCACGTAGTCCACCCCCGGGATGAAACGCGACTCGCGAAACGAGGTCGGCCATGCATCCGGCGTCTGTCTCGTCATCTCGGCGTCACGCCCGCTCCGCGTCAGCTCGTCGAAGGCCGCGCCCGCTTCCACGTCGAGGACGAGCCGAGCCGCGTTGTACGGCGCGTCCGGAATAGCGACCGGAATGAGCTTCACGCCAAGTCGGTCGAGGACGGCGAGCGCCGCGTCGTCGAACTTCTTCGTCGAATGTTGCGGCTTGCCATCCGCTCCGGTCTCGGGAAGCTCGAACTCGTGCTGGAAGTAGCCGATCCTGATCTTCGACAGCGGCTCTTTCGCGTTGAAGGCGAAGCTCGCGTCGTGCACCGTGAGGTCCTCGCCATCGCTGCCGCGGATCGCATCGAGCACGAGGGCACAGTCTTCGACGCTCCGGCAGATCGGGCCCAGCTTGTCCATGCTCCACGACAGCGCCATCGCGCCGGTCTTCGGCACCCGGCCGAACGTCGGCCGCAGGCCCGTGACACCGCACCGGGTGCTCGGCGACGAGATGCTGCCTAACGTCTCACTCCCGATCGCGAACGCGACGAGCCCGGCCGAGGTCGCCGACGCGGGGCCGGCGCTGGATCCGCTCGAGCCCTGGTCGGTCTTCCATGGGTTCTTCGTCGTCCCGCCGAACCAGACGTCGCCCATCGCCAGCTCGCCTAACGACAGCTTGGCAACGAGCACCGCGCCGGCCGCGTCGAGCCGCTTGACCACCGTCGCATCGTAGTCGAAGCGCTGATCCTTGAACGGCGGCGTTCCCCATGTCGTCGGATAGCCCTTCACCGCGAGCAGATCTTTCGCGCCCCACGGAATTCCGTGCAGCGGGCCGCGATACTTCCCGCGCGCGAGCTCGGCATCCATCGCCTTCGCCTGCGCCAGCGCACGATCTTCACAGAGCGTCACGACGCACTGCAGCACGGGATCGAAGCGCTTGAGCCGGTCAAGGTACATCTGCGTCAGCGCGAGTGACGTGACGCGCTTCGCGCGAATCATCGCCGCGAGCTCGGTGACAGGACGAAATGCGAGCTCCTCGATTTTCGCCGGCATCGCTCCCGCGCGCACGACGCTCGTGACGATCGGCGTCTGCTTCGTGTCCAGCTTCATCCCGGGCAGCAAGGGATCGAACTGCACCGCCGGCGGCGTCGCGTTCTCCAGATGCACCGCGTGCAGCTGGTCGAGCTGCTGGCGCTGCTGCTGAAGGTCCTTCACCATCGCCTCACGCTGCGCTTCGGTGAACTGCACGCCGGCGATCTCCTCGGCCGCGGCGATGCTCTGCGCCGTGATTTCCGCACCGGCGACGACGGAGGCCCAGAGCACGCCCGGCAGCAGCGAAGTCCCGAGTCCTAGTGCGGCGAAGTAGCCGAGGAACGCGCGACGATCGGGGGGCGAGTCGGTGTGCATGCGAAGTGAGTCGAGAGATGAGAAAAGGACGAAACTTCAGAAACGCCAGGCGGGACGAACGCTCGACGGCCGACCGGGCGTCCGGGGGGAAAGAGCAACACCGGGATCTATCACAGGAGGCACGGAGCACACGGAGGGTTGTGCAAGGCGGTACGACATGCAAATGAAACCTGAACTCTGTCTTCGCGGTGCGAATGACAGCTACTTGAAACAGCTTTTATGCGAACGCTTGTATGCAACCCTCCGTGTGCTCCGTGCCTCCTGTAGAGCATCCCCGCAGTTGACGCGCCGTTCATCCAGCACGTGCGCTTCTCGCCATCCAGCTGCAGATCCTGCTCGGCCGCTCTTGCGGCAATCGGCCCGCAATCATACGCGGCCGAGAGGCCCGCTGGCCAGACCGCGATCCGCGCGCCAGCTTGTGCGACAACGACCAACCCATCGCCCCGATTTCCATGCGCTACGCCCGCTACACGCGCCGCCTGAGCATTGCTGCGGTCGTAGCACTCGCCCCCCTCGCCACCCTTCGCGCGCAGGCAACAGCCACCGCGTCGGCCACGGTCCCGCGCGACTTCGACGCCTATGTCGCCCAGGTACTGAAGACCTTCGACGATCCCGGCGCCGCCGTCGCGATCGTGAAGGACGGTCGCGTGGTGCTCGCGCGCGGGTACGGCGTGAAAAAGCTCGGGCTCCCCGCGCCGGTTACGCCGCGCACCCGCTTCGGGATCGCGTCGAACACGAAGCTGTTCACCGCGACCGCGCTCGGTATTCTGGTCGACGAGGGGAAGATCGAGTGGGACGCCCCGGTGATCCGCTACCTGCCGAGCTTCGCGATGTACGACCCGTGGGTGACGCGAGAGATCACGGTTCGCGACCTGCTGGTCCACCGCAGTGGCCTCGGACTCGGCGCCGGCGACCTGCTCTGGTGGCCGGCGTCCACCTACACGCGAAGGGAGATCGTCCATCGCCTGCGTTACATCAAGCCGGCAACCTCGTTCCGCTCGGCGTATGCCTACGACAACGTGCTCTATCAGGTCGCCGGTGAGCTGGTCGAGGCGGTGACCGGCGAGACGTGGGAGCAGTTCATGTCATCGCGCGTGCTGTCGAAGATCGGAATGACGGAGAGCAACGTCAGCCACGCCGACATGTCCGGCCCCGATGTCGCGACCCCGCACGCGGACGTCGACGGCACCGTTAGGCCGATCGCTCCATTCACCGGCGAGAGCACCAATCCCGCCGGCGGGATCAACTCGACCGCCGACGACATCGCGAAGTGGATGATCGTCCAGCTCGACTCGGGGAAGCTGGCCGATGGCTCGCGACTCTACCCGGCGGCGACGACGCGCCAGCTCTGGCGCATCGTGACTCCGCTGGTCGCCAGCCCGCCGCCGCCGGAGCTGTCGTGGACGGGCGCCGACTTCCGCGGCTACGCGTTAGGCGTGAACGTGACGGAGTACCAGGGCCGGAAGATGCTGACCCATACCGGCGGGCTCCCCGGCTACGTGTCCGAGGTGACGATGATCCCCGAGCTCCGGCTCGGTGTCGCCGTGCTCACCAACCAGGAATCGGGCGCCGCGTTCCAGGCCATCACCTGGCGCGTGCTCGACAACGCGCTCGCCGCCACGGCGCACGACTACCCGGCTATCCTGTCACGAATGGAGGCCGCGTCGCGCGCGCGCGTGCGCGCCGTCGAGGCGTCAGCGGTTGCGAAGCGGGATTCGTCGTCGGGACCATCGCTTCCTCTTGCGTCGTACACGGGGAACTACAGCGATCCGTGGTACGGCGGCATCGCGATCGCGGACGAGAACGGGAAGCTCGTGATTCGGTTCTCGCACACGCCGAGCCTCGTCGGTGACCTCGTGCACTGGCAGCACGACACCTTCGTCGCCCGCTGGCGCGACCGCGAGCTCCGCGCCGACGCGTACGTGACCTTCGCACTCACCCCGGAGGGGACAGTGGATCACGCGACGATGCAGGCTGTGTCGCCGCTCACCGACTTCAGCTTCGACTTCCAGGACCTGATGCTGACCCCCGTCCCTGCCCGCTGAGGCAAAGGGGCGAACAAAACGAGCGGGAAGCGTCGGCGGTTCCGGGCTCGTGACGTCACCACCTGCCCGCGCCGGCGAGAGCCGATTGGCGTAGATTCAGCGCATGGAAATTCAGTCGCCGATGCGCCTGCTCTACTCGTATCTCCGCAACTACTGGAAGCTGGTCGTCCTCGCGCTCTTCCTCGCGGCGATCAACCAGAT
>JAICUE010000310.1 GCA_025936015.1 Gemmatimonadaceae bacterium | reverse complement strand
CTATGCCGATGTCATGATCGCGGGGGGAAGCGAGGCTCCGCTCGCCCCGCTCTGCTTCGGCGCCTTCGCCCTCATTCGTGCGATGTCGACGCGCAACGACGATCCCGCCCACGCATCGCGTCCCTTCGATCGCGACCGCGACGGCTTCGTCATGGGCGAAGCGTCAGCGGTGCTCGTGCTCGAGGAGTGGGACCGCGCCGTCTCCCGCGGCGCGAAGATCTACGCCGAGCTGCTCGGCTACGGCTCGTCGAACGACGCCCATCACATGACCGCGCCACGCCCCGACGGCTCGCAGGCCGCGAAGGCGATGGAGCGCGCCCTCGCCGACGCCAACGTCGCGCCGCACGAGATCGAATACGTGAACGCGCACGGCAGCTCGACCCCCCTCAACGATCCGACCGAGACGATCGCGATCAAGCGCGTCTTCGGCGACCACGCCGCCAAGCTGCAGCTCAGCGGCACCAAGGGCTATTACGGCCACGCGTTAGGCGCGTCCGGCGCGGTCGAGACCGCGATCTGCGCCCAGGCGCTGAAGAACGAATGGCTCCCGCCGACAGTGAACCTCGAGTCTCCCGATGACGCCTGCGACCTCGACTTCATTCGCGGAGAGGGGCGAACGGCGCGGGTCGAGTACATACTCACCAATTCGTTCGGGTTCGGCGGCATCAACGCCTCCCTCGTCCTTCGTCGTTCCTGACTGCGACGAGGGACGAGGGACGAGGAACGCGGAACTACCCCGTAATCTTCGGAGCCGCTTTTGGTCGCACCGCTCCATGATCCACCGGCTCCACGCCGCGTGGCAGGAACAGCCAGTCGTAGATCAATGCCGCCGCGATGCCGCCGAGCAGTGGGCCGATCCAGTAGACCAGGTGACCCTCGAAGAAATTGCTCGCGACCGCGGGGCCGAATGAGCGCGCCGGGTTCATCGACGCCCCGGTGAGCGGGCCGATCGCGAGGATGTCGGCGCCGATCGTGAAGCCGATCGCCAGGCCGCCGATCTTCGGCGCCGCCGGATCGACCGCGGTCCCGAAGACGACGAACACGAGGAAGAACGTCGCGATGGCCTCGAGCGCGACGCCCTGGCCGAAGGTCACGTCGATCGCCAGCGACTGGCTGCCCCCATGCGTCATGTTGAACAGCATCTCCGGGAACAGTCCCTTCAGCGCGTAGGCGGCGAGCACCGCGCCGAGCAGCTGCGCGAGCACGTAGATCCCCGCCATCATCGGCTCGATCCGCCGCGTCACGAGGAAGCCTAACGTTACCGCCGGGTTGAGGTGTCCCGACACCCGCATCGTCGCCGACACCGCGACCGCGAGGATGATCGCGTGAGCGAGTGCGACCTCGAGCAGCCCGGCGCCGACGCCCGGGTTCTTGGTCTGCATGATCGCCGCGCCGCCGATGAACACGAGCGCGAAGGTCCCGACAAACTCCGCCGTGAAGTGCCGTAATGTGTCGCGCATTGAGGGGCCGGTGTGGGGGCTGTGAGCGGTAAGCTGAAAGCAGTCAGCGAACCGCGGTGTAATGACGCGGCGAGTCAACGCCGTGCGCTTCCTGCTTATCGCCTACTGCTTACAGCCGGAAGCTCTAGGTTCCCGGCGTGAAGTATGTCTTCTCGTACAGCGCGATCGATCGCGTGATCGTCTCCATCGCGTACCCGCTCTTCTCCCAGCCGAGGATCGTCACGCGCTTCCCTTCCAGGTCCTTGTAGATGTGGAAGAAGTGCTCGATCTCGGCGAGATAGTGCTGCGGGAGGTCGGCGATGTCGAAGTATTCGTTGTGGAACGGGTCGGCCGCGGGGACGGCGAGAATCTTGTCGTCGGGCTCGCCCTTGTCGAGCATCTTCAGCACGCCGATCGGGCGCACCTCGATCTGGCAGCCGGGAAAGGTCGGCTCGTTGATCCGGACGAGGACGTCGAGCGGGTCGCCGTCCTCGAACAGGGTGCGCGGGATGAAGCCGTAGTCGCCCGGGTAGTGAACCGCCGAGTAGAGCACACGGTCGAGCTTCATCAGCCCTGTTTCCTTGTCCAGCTCGTACTTGTTGCGGCTTCCGCGCGGGATCTCGATCACCGCCGTCACCAGCTCCGGCGGGTTCGAGCCCGGCGGAATGTCCTTCCACGCGTTGATCATGCGCGCGCGGTGGAGTGACCGGCGGCCGTCGCCGACGCCGCCGACGCCACCCGGGCGTTAGGCGGGTAGATGCGGTTGTAGGGCCCGCCGTCGCGCATCATCTCCCCCTTGTAGCTCATCGGCTCTTCATCGACGCCGAAGTTCTTCGCGTGCAGCTCCTCGATGCGCTCCATCTCGGCGGCGGTCAGCTCCGGCAGCTCGCTGACGGCGGCGAACTCGCGCAGCTGCTCGTCGTCGTAGACGTTAGGCAGCGTCGTCACCACCCGCGGCTCGGCGAGCAGCCACTTGAGCGCCGCCTGGCCGAGCGTCATCCGCTGCTGGAGGAAATCGAGCGTCGCGACCTTCTTCACCCCGTTCACCAGCCACGACCGCGGGCGGTGCCGGCGGTGGTCCGTCGGCGCGAACTCGGTGTTCTCGGTGTACTTCCCCTCGAGCATCCCCGACGCGTGCGTCACGCGAATGTTGAAGCAGCAGCTCGGGCTGTGCGCCATCGCCGCTTCGATCATCGCCGTTCCCGGATGCTGCTCGATGATGTTCCAGATCATCTGGATCGTGTCGATGTCCGGCTCGCGCTCGATCAGGTCCGTCGCTTCGTACAGCCAGCCGATCGCCGGCCCGAACGCGGCGCCCCACGCGCGGATCTTTCCCTCGCGCTTGAGGTCGCGCAGCGTCTGCCACACCGCCCGGTCCTGCACGTGCGACATCTTCACGTTGTGCAGCTGCAGGACGTCGATGTAGTCCGTGCCTAACCGCTGGAGGCAGCGGTCGACGGCGAGCCGGAGGTACGCCGGGTCGGTGCGCTGCGGCAGCTCCATCTGTCCACGCCGCGCGCTCGCCGCCGCCTCGTCGTAGATGTCGTAGCCGACCTTCGTTCCGATGACGACCTTGTCGCGCCGGCCCTTGAACGCGGTCGCGAGCTGTCGCTCGCTCCGCCCATTGCCGTAGCTGTCGGCAGCGTCGAAGAAAGTGATGCCGAAGTCGTCATATGCGCGGCGCAGCATCGCCACCGCCTCGTCATCGGTCTTCTCGCCCCACCACCCGGTAGCGAGCGTCCACGTTCCGAACCCGACCTCGCTCACCTCGACGTCGGCGCGGGGAAACTTGCGGTACTTCATGTCAAATCTCCTCCGTCAGCCGCGCAGCAGACGCGCGGCCTGACGGGCGAAATACGTGATGATCATGTCGGCGCCGGCACGGCGGATCGAGAGCAGCGAGTCCATCATCACCCGTTCGCCGTCGATCCAGCCGCGCTCGGCCGCCGCTTGTATCATAGCGAACTCGCCACTCACCTGGTACGCGGCCACCGGATATCCGGTCGCGTCCTTCACCTCGCGGATGATGTCGAGGAAGGGGCCCGCCGGCTTCACCATCACGATGTCCGCGCCCTCGGCCACGTCCTGCATCGCTTCGCGCACCGCTTCATTCGCGTTGGCTGGGTCCATCTGGTAGCCGCGCCGGTCACCAGACTTCGGCGCACTCTCGGCGGCATCGCGAAACGGACCATAGAACGGTCCGGCGAACTTTGCTGAATACGCCATGATCGGCGTGTGCGAGAACCCTTCGCGATCGAGTGCTTCGCGAATCGCACCCACTCGCCCATCCATCATGTCGCTCGGCGCGATCATGTCCGCACCAGCGCGCGCGTGCGACAGCGCTTCCTTCACGAGCAGCTCGATCGTCTCGTCGTTGACGACTTCACCGTCGCGGAGAATCCCGCAGTGCCCGTGATCGGTGTACTCGCACATGCAGACGTCGGTGATCGCGACGATGTCGGGTACCTCGCGCTTCAGGGCGCGCAGCGCCTGCTGCACCGGACCTGCGTCGTCCCACGCCGACGACCCCGTCGCGTCCTTCGTGTCGGGGATTCCGAACAGCAGCACCCCGCCGACGCCGACATCGCGCGCCTCGCGCGCATCCTTCACCAGCTCGTCCACCGACGTCTGGAAGCATCCGGTCATCGATTCGATCGGTGATCGCACACCCTTGCCCGATCGCACGAACAGCGGGAGGATGAGCTGCGATGGATCGAGCCGCGTCTCGCGGACGAGTCGCCGCAACGCCTCGGTGCGCCGCAGCCGGCGGGGCCTGTACTCAGGGAACGTGGACAT
>JAICUE010000153.1 GCA_025936015.1 Gemmatimonadaceae bacterium | reverse complement strand
TCACCTGCCGCTGAAAGTCGAGGTGGTCGCCCTGGTCGGCGATCCCGCCGGCGACGAGGACCTTGAGCGCGGCGAGCGGCGTCGCGAGCAGCACTTCCTGCAGCGCGCGCTCGCCGGTGAGGTACTCCGTGATCCCCGGGGTCGGCGTCCCCTGCCGCAGCCCGATTCCGTAGCGGACCGACCCCTGCGGATCGACGTCGACGAGGACGGTGCGCATCCCGCGCCGCGCGAACGCGGCGGCCAGGTTGACCGCCGTCGTCGTCTTGCCGACACCACCCTTCTGACTGACGATCGCGAGAACCTTGCCCACCATCACTCCGTCGGGGTGGGCGAGTCGGCGCCCGTCTGCAGCGCGACGAGCGTTTCCTTCGCGTGGCGCACCCAGCGACCCGTGTCGACACCGTCGGGCGGCGAGGAGAGGAAGGCCTCGAGGTGCCGTGACGCGCCCGTCGAGTCGCCGCGCTTCAGCAGCAGGAACGCGAGTCCGTAGTGCGAGCCCGATAACGCCGGGTCGAGCTCGAGTGCGCGCCGATAGCTGCGGATCGCCTCTTCGAGCCGTCCCGTCTTCGAGAACGCGATCGCCATGTTCTGGAGGATCTTCGGATCGTTGGGATGATCGCGCAGCGCGAGCCGGTAGGACGTGAGCGCCGCGTCGAAGTCGCCCTGACGCTCGAGCGCCAGCGCCTCGTTCAGGTAGTCGATGCGCTGAGTCTTGGAGTCGCGCTTCGGACTGCCGCTCGTGAGGCGGCTCCACCAGGACATGCGGTCGGGATTCGGCAAGAGGGAGGGGGGCGGCTGCTCCCCCGGTTTGCAACCTGCGCGCCGGTCGCCGCTCCGGCACCAAGCTATGGTGCGGGCGATGGCTGAGCAACCGCGTGCATGTCACGCCGAGGTCCAAGCGTGAGGCGGTTTTTTTCAGCGGCGATCCGGCATTGGGCGAGCTTCCCGCTCCGCCGTGCGCGGACTACCTTTGCCCCATGTCACCGCGCCGCTACACCGTCGATCAGAACAAGGGCGTCCTCGACGTCGAGTGGCCGCTATTCGGCGAGATGGCGCGCGCGCTCGCGCTCAAGGTCGCGCGGGACTACGACCCCGAGATCATCGTCGGCATCGCGACGTCAGGCGTCATCCCCGGCGCGGTGATGTCCGCGATCCACGGCCGCGAATTCCGCGCGATGACCATCACCCGCCGCGGCGACGAGGAGAAGGTTCGCGAGACGCCGCACGTCCTCGGCAGCGTCCCGCCCCAGGTGCGCGGAAAGCACGTGCTCGTCGTCGACGCGACCTGCGACTCCGGCGACACGATGCGTCTCGCCATCAGCGCCTGCGTCAACGCCGGTGCGACCGAAGTCCGCACCGCGGTCTGCTTCAAGACCGGGAGCTACCGTCCCGACTTCTGGGCCCTCGAGACCGAGAGCACCATCGTCCTCCCGTGGGACCGCGAAGTCCTCGTCGACGACGAGCTCGTGCCCAACCCGCTCTACGACGACGCCCGCAAGCTGCTCTCGCCGTACCGGTGACGGCAGCTGTCAGCTATTAGCCATTAGCTGTCAGCGAAGGCGGAACCGCTGTCGCTCACTGCTAACGGCTAACGGCTGCTTTATTCCACCTCGCCTAACGCTGCCTCGTAATCGGCGCCGCGCCCCATCGTGTCGTACACGTGCTCCATCACCTCGGCGTTGCCGATGAGGAAGCGGCAGCGCTGCGCGCCAGCCGAGCGGCATTCGACCTCGAGCACCGCGAGCTGCGCGTCGGCGATGCGCCCGAAAAAGTCGGCGAACATCCCCGTCGAGAAATGGCAGGATGGCTGCTCCATGCCGCTCGCCGGGTCGGCCTCGCCCCAGTCCGGCGAGTCGAGTGTCGCGACCGCGTTCCGCAGCGATCCGACCGAGAGTGAGCCCCACCCCGCATCGCGGAAGAAGCCGGTCGCGAGTTGCTCGAACTGCTCGATCGGAAGCGACTCGGGGGCCGGCTCGCTCCGCGAGGTCAGCCAGCCGCGAAAGGCGGCGAACAGCGTTTCGCCACCCGCGTAGCCGGCTTCCTGCAGGTAGGCGGCGGCCGCCGGACCCGCATCGCGGTACAGCGCGGCCCGCAGGGCAGCGAGCGCCGCGCGCGGAAGACCGAGCATGCCGTTGTTCACTAGTTCCATAGCTCTCAGCTCTCTTGGATCCGCTTCAGCAGCTCGGCCTCATCGATCGTCTCGACGCCGAGCTGACGTGCTTTATCCAGCTTGCTCCCTGCGTCCTCGCCGACGACGACGAAACTCGTTGCCTTCGAGACGCCGCTGGTCACCCGGCCGCCAGCCCGCTCCACCATCGCCGTCGCTTCGCCGCGCGAAAGCGACGGAAGAGTCCCGGTAATGACGACCGTCTTCCCCCGGAGGGCACCGTCGGCCGCGACCTGCACCGGCTCGTCGAAGGTAAGACCGTGCGCGCGAAGTTTCTCGATGAGCGTCCGCGAGCTCTCCGTCGCGAAGAACGACGACACCGCGTGCGCGATGATCTCGCCGACCCCGCGCACCTCGAGGATGTCGTCCGCTGTCGCCGCCATCAACCGGTCCATCGTCCCGAAGTGGCGCGCCAGCAGCTGCGCCGATTGTTCCCCGACGTGACGGATCCCGAGCGCGTTCAACAGCCGCGACAGCGGCCGCTTCTTGGATTCCTCGATCGCTGCAACCAGGTTCTCCGCGCTCTTCTCGGCGAATCGCTCGAGCGAGACGAGCTGCTCGACCGTCAGGTCGTAGATGTCGGCCGCGTCGTGCACCAGCTCCGCGTCGATCAATTGCATGATCCGCGCGTAGGACAGCCCGCGAATGTCCATCGCCCCGCGCGATGCGAAGTGCACCAGCCCCTCGAGCTGCCGGCCGGGACAGGCGACGTTGCTGCAGTAGAGCGCGACCTCGTCCTCATCGCGCTCGACCGGCGTTCCGCAGCGCGGACACTTGGTCGGGACTTTGACCTCGCGCGGCGGATTTTTCGGGTCGCGCTTCTCCGGCACCGGCCCGATCACCTGCGGAATCACTTCGCCGGCGCGCTTCACCAGCACCGTGTCGCCGATCCGCAGGTCCTTCGCATGCACCAGGTCGAAGTTGTGCAGCGTCGCCAGCTTCACCATCGCGCCGCCGATCTCCACCGGCTCGAGCATCGCGAACGGATTGAGCACCCCCGTCCGCCCGACGTTGACCTGGATGTCGAGCAGCTTCGTCTCGGCGATGTCCGGCGCGAACTTCCGGGCGATCGCCCACCGCGGCTCCCGCCCGACGACGCCAAGCTCCTCCTGCACGCCTAACGCGTCGATCTTGACGACCGCGCCATCGATCGCGAAGTCGAGCTCGGCGCGCACTGTCTTTTCGACGTTCGATGCCCACGTGTGGACCTCGCCTAACGTCGCGCAGCGCTGCCGATGCGGCGCGACCGGGATCCCCCACGAGTCGAGGAGCGCGAGCAGCTCCCACTGCGACCGCACCGGCGGCGCCTCGCCGTCCGGCAGGGCGATCGCATAGCCGAAGAAGCGGAGTGGCCGCTTCGCGGTGATGCCGGGGTCGAGCATCCGCAGCGATCCCGACGCCGAGTTTCGCGGATTGGCGAACACCGGTTCGCCGGCCTTCACCCGGGCCGCATTGAGCTCCTCGAACCCCGAGAAGGGCATGTAGACTTCGCCGCGGATCTCGAGCAGCGGCGGGTGACCTTTTCCGCGAAGACGGAGCGGGACGTCGCGGACGGTGCGGATGTTCGCGGTCACCACCTCGCCGATCGTTCCGTTGCCGCGCGTCGTCCCGATCTCGAGCAGACCTTCGCGGTAGGTGAGGCTCACGGCCGCGCCGTCGATCTTCAGCTCGGCGGTGTAGCCGCTCGAACGAATCGAGTCGCCGCCGAGCCGGACGATCCGCTTCTCCCAGTCCTCGAGCTCACCTTCGTCGAAGGCGTTGCCTAACGACAGCATCGGGACGAGGTGGGTGTGCTTGGCGAGCTGCGTCGCCGGCTCGGCGCCGACGCGTTGCGTCGGCGAGTCCGGCGTCCGCAGCGCTGGATACCGCTCCTCGAGCGACCGCAGCTCGCGGAAGAGCGTGTCGTACTCGCGGTCGGAGAGCGAGGGACTGTCGAGGACGTAATACTCGCGGTTCGCGTCCTCGATGCGCTCGCGCAGCGTCGCGGCGCGTGCCGCGTCTTCGGGAGGGACGGCCGTCATGGGAGCAGAATATACGCTCTGGAATCAGAACGGCGGAAAGCGAACGCCCGCAGCGCTAACCCTCTGCTTCCTTCTCGATCACCTGCAGCGTGACCGTCACCAGCCGCTCCAGCTCCTCGTCGCTCGCCTTCGGGAGCAGCGTCTCCGCCCACATATGGTCCTCGGTCCGCGTGTAGCGATCGAGCAACCGGCGAATGAACGCGACCAGCGCGATGCGCTGCATCTCACCGCGGCGCTGCGCCTTGTGCACGTCCTGCGTATCGCGGATCAGCGCTTCGAAGCGGTAGGCGTTCCGCAGCGCCTTGGCGGTGAGCGACGCGACCACCTGGCAGAAGCGGACGTCCGAATCGCTGAACGGCGATGCGTCGCGCTCGGTGCGGAGGAAGATCGCGCCGATGGTGGTGCCCTGCGCCCGGAGCGGCACGACGACGATCGAGCGCACGTTGCGCAGGTGCAGCTGGTCGCGAACGCTCCGGAGCATCGGGTCGGTCGCGGCGTCGGGGATGAACACCGTCTCGCCGCTCTCGAATGCGCGCTGCAGCTCCGGGTAGCGATTGAGGTCGACGACGAGGTTCCTGATCGTCGGGTCCTCGTAGCTCGCGACGAGGCGGACTTCTTCCTTCTCGCCGCTGAGGAAGATCGAGCAGCGGTCGAGGCCGAACGACTCACCGAGCTTCCGGGCGATCGTCTGCAGGATGTCGATGAAGTGCAGCGACGACGAGATCTCCTGCAGGATGTCGACGATCGCTACGAGATGGTCACGCTCCCGCTGGAGCTCCGAGATTTTCGCCTCGAGGCGAGCGATCTCCGAGCTTTGTGCTGAGGGTGTTGGCGGTGACGTCGGCGTCTGACGAGGCGGGGGCGGGGGAGCCATCAGCGTTCCCGATGTGCGCGTTGAACTCGTCGCTGGCGAAGCGAACGACCTTGTTGCGGCCTGTCTCCTTGGCGACGTAGAGCGCGTCGTCGGCCGTCTTCACCAGCGCTTCGCAGTGCGTGACCGCGGGGTGCGGCCATCCGGCGACGCCGAAGCTCGCAGTCCGCTTCAGTGTGCCGCCTTCGAAGGTGAATGTATGCGCCTCGACCGCTTTCCGCACCCGCTCGGCGAACGTCACCCCCGCGTCGAGCACCGTACCCGGGAGGAGCAGCACGAACTCCTCCCCCCCGTATCGCCCGACCTTGTCGATCTCGCGCGCTTCAGCGAGCAGGATCTGCGCGAACTGCTTGAGCACCGCATCGCCTGCCTGGTGCCCGTAGGTGTCGTTCACGCTCTTGAATTTATCGATGTCCGTCATCACGAGCGAGAACGGCTCGTTGAGCCGGATGCTGTGCTCGAACATCTCGTCGAGGCGCTCCTCGAGGTGGCGGCGATTCGCCAGCCCGGTGAGCCCGTCGGTCTGCGAGACGCGCAGCAGCTTCGTGTTCGCTTCAGCGAGCTGGTTCGTCTTCGCCTCGAGCTCGACCTGCAGCCGCTTGATGCGCAGCATCGAGTCCACCCGCGCGCCGAGCTCGGCGAACTCGATCGGCTTGGTGATGTAGTCGTCCGCGCCCGCGTCGAGTCCCTTGACCTTGTGCTCGGTCGCATCGAGCGCGGTCTGCATGATGATGGGGATGAACGGCAGCGCCTTGTTCTGCTTCACCCGGCGCGCAACTTCGGTCCCGTCGATCGTCGGCATCATGACATCGAGGAGGACGAGGTCGGGCGGGTTCTCTCCGATCATCCGCAGCGCGACGTCGCCATCGTTCGCGCTGGAGGTTTCGTAGCCCCACGCTTCGAGTCGAGCCTGGAGCAGGTCGACGTTGTCTTCGTGATCGTCGACGATCAGGATTCGCGCGGGGCGATTCCCGATCATTACATCACGCGGCATTGCCCGTCCCGAGGAACCGCTGGACCTCGGCGACCACCGCGCGTGGTTCGCACGGCTTCGCCAGGTAGCCGTCGCAGCCGACCTCCATCGCCTTCTCGCGATCGGACGCCAGCGCGTGCGCGGTGAGTGCGATGATTGGGATCGCACGCGTCTGCGGATCGTGCTTGAGCACCTGGGTCGCTTCCCAGCCGTCGATGATCGGGATGGAAATGTCCATCAGGATCAGGTCCGGGTGCTCGCTCCGCGCCTTCGAAATCCCTTCTTCGCCGTTCAGCGCTTCGGTGACCTTGTAGCCGAAGTGGCGGAGAATAGTGGAATAGACGATGCGGTTATCCTCGTT
>JAICUE010000267.1 GCA_025936015.1 Gemmatimonadaceae bacterium | reverse complement strand
CAACCCGTCGAACCCGGAGCGCCTCCGGCCGCATCACGAGCACGCCGTGCTCGCCCGCGCCCATTCCGGGTCGGCCCTGCTGGTCACCGCCCACAGCCACGCCGACTCGCTCGCCGTGCTGCGCGAGGCCGAGCCGGGGGTCTTCGTCCTCGACGACGAAGGGAGCGACTCGGCGCTCGTATCGGCGCGCGGTCCCTCGTCGGTGTCGACGATCGTCGGCCCCTTCTTTCCAGAAATAGTGACGGGGACAATCTCGTCCTTGAACTTGCCGGCTTTCTGCGCGGCGATCGCCTTCTGGTGCGACGACGCGGCGAATTCATCCTGCTGCTGGCGCGTGATCTCCGCCTTGCGGGCGGTGTACTCGGCGTGGCCGCCCATGTGGACGTCGCACGTCGCGCACCAGAGGCCGTCCTTGATGACGCCATCGACCATCGTCTGGTCGCCGAGCTTCACGCCGTTCCGCATGCCGTACACGTAGTACGGCGCATTCGACATCGACTCCTGGCCACCGGCGATGATCGCGCGTGCGTCGCCGGCCTTGATCGACTGTGCCGCGAGCATCACGGCCTTGAGTCCCGAGCCGCAGACCTTGTTGATGGTCACCGCCGACACCGTCGCCGGAACGCCGGCGATGAGGGCCGCCTGGCGTGCCGGCGCCTGGCCGACACCGGCCTGCACGACGTTGCCCATGATCACTTCATCGATCTCCGCGCCGGGCACGCCGGAGCGTTCGAGCGCTGCCTTGATCGCCGCTGCTCCGAGCTCCGGTGCGCGGAGCGAGGAGAGGCCGCCGAGGAACTTGCCGACAGGAGTGCGCGCTGCGGCGACGATGACCGGCGTTCGGGAAAGATCCGCCATGATGATCTATGAAAGGGCGCTCGCGCGCGAAATGTCCGGTGATACGCGCGGCAGCGAGACGCGCCGCGCTCGAATGAGCGAAAGGTATCCGGTGAGCAGGGGGCAAACAACGGTGAGCGCGGCCGCCGCGCGGGACGGTCGTCGGTTCGCGCCGTGCTAGCTTTCGCGCGTGCCTATCTCTTTTTCTCCGCGCCGAGTGGTGGTCATCGGTGCCGGCGCGGCCGGAACGATGGCAGCGATCTTTGCGGCGGCCGGCGGCGCCGAGACGATCCTTCTCGAGCGCACCGCCGATGGAGGGCGGAAGATCCTCATCAGCGGCGGTGGGCGCTGCAACGTCCTCCCGATGCGGCTCGACGAATCGCGGTTCATCACCGAGTCGTCGCCTAACGTTCTGCGGAAGATGGTCCGTTCGTGGCCACTTGGCGAGCAGGTGGCGTTTTTCGAGCAGCAGCTCGGTATAGCACTGGCGGACGAGCCGGAATCGTCGAAGCGATTTCCCGCGTCGCATCGCGCCCGCGACGTCCGTGACGGGCTGCTTGCGTACGCGGTGGCGAAGGGTGCCCGGGTCGTGACCAACACGCGCGCGACGAACATCGTGCCCGTCGACGGTCGCTGGCGAGTCGAGTGTGACGAGCAACCGTCGATCGAAGCCGACGCCGTCATCGTCGCAACCGGCGGATTGTCGGTGCCCAACACCGGGAGCGACGGCTTTGGTCTTCGAATCCTGGCGCGGCTCGGGCACGAGATGCATGCGACGTATCCCGCGCTCACTCCGGTTACGGCAGAGGAGCCCCCGTTCAGGGAGTTGAGCGGTGTGTCGCTGCCGGTCACGCTCACCGCCCGCGACGGCGCGCGCTCGACCACGGCCACCGGCGGCTTCCTGTTCACCCATCGCGGCTACAGCGGGCCGTCGGTGCTCGACGTGTCACACGTGCTCGTTCGCTCGCGCGCCGAATCGGATGGCGCGGCGACGCTCACCGTCCGCTGGACGTCGCTCGGCGAAACAGAGTGGACCACGGCGCTCCGCCCTCAGGGGACGCGGACGGTGCTCGGCGCGATTCGAGCGGAGCTGCCCGATCGATTGGCCGCCACGCTGATCGCGATCGCCGGTGTCGATCCGGCGCGCTCCCTTGCAGACCTGCGGCGCGAGGAGCGGCAGCGGCTGATCGAGGGGCTGACTCGCGGCGTGCTGCCCTGGAGTGGCGACGAGGGCTACAAGAAAGCCGAGGTCACCGGCGGCGGCGTCGCACTCGGTGAAGTGGACCCGCGCACGATGGAGAGCCGCCGGCATCGCGGACTCTACATCTGCGGCGAAGTGCTCGACGCCTTCGGGCCGATCGGCGGGTACAATTTTCTCTGGGCGTGGTCGACCGGTCGCGCGGCGGGGATTGGCGCCGCTTGCGCTCCGCCGCCTGTCGGCAAATAGTTCGGCATCCGTTGAGCGCAACTAAGGCGCCCGAACCCGACCAGCCGATTCACGTCACCGCGCTGCCTAACGCTGATGCCCGATACCCCACTCCCCGCTCCGCCGCGACCGGGCGGGTTGGCGCGCCAGGCGCCGACCGACGCGGAGCGTGAGCGGGCTGCGACGCTGCTTTCCGCGCGCTTCGCCGACGACGCGCTCTCACTCGACGAGTTCGAGCAGCGGGTGGCCGCGGTGTATCGCGCGGAAAGCCGCTCCGAGCTCGATGCGCTCGTCGCCGATCTCGCGCCGGCGCCGGTGAGTAGCGCGACCGTGCAGCCGGCAGCGCCGATGGTCGCCGACACCGTGCCGGCCCGCGACCGGCGCTTCGCGATCCTGGCGAACCTCGAGCATCACAGCATGGCGGTGGTGCCGCGGGAGCTGACGGTGTCCGCGGTGCTCGGGAACGTCGAACTGGACCTGCGAGACGCGGCGTTCGGCGCCGGCGTTACCGAGATCCACGTGCGCGCGCTGTTCGGACACATCGGGCTCACGCTCCCGGCGGGGACGCAGGTCGATCAGCGCGCGAGCGGGATCCTCGGATCGGTCGAGTGCCTGAAATCGCCGCTGGCCGCGCCTCGCCGCGGCGCCCCCGTCGTCCGCCTGACGGGGCACGCCATGCTCGGCGCGGTCGAGATTCATTTTGGGGAGCCTGCTCCGCGACTGTTTCATGACGTCGCCGGGCTCTTCCCGCGGGTTGACAGACCAGGCCGCCGGCCCTGAGTTTCACTGCGACCGCGCGCCGCCAGGCGCGCGGCCGCACGATGGGGCGTAGGTCAATTGGCAGACCGCCTGGCTGTTAACCAGGAAGTTGCAGGTTCGAGTCCTGCCGCCCCAGCTCCGTCGTCAGGCCTAACGGCGCTCGTTGCCGTGGTCGTCCGTCCCGCTCGCCCGCCCGACGTTCTCGTCGTTTTCCTCGACGAGCTCCCCGATCCGGACCCCGCGCTCACCGGCGCGCGAGCCCGTGTCCTCGACCGCGCCGCCGAGCCGGACGTCGTCACGGACGAACTCCTCGCCCTGCGGATCGGTGCGCAGGTCCTCGACGTCCGCCTGCTTCACCTTGAATTGTCCCGAGGTGTCGCGTCCGTTGTGCGGCTGCTGTCTATCCGACATGTGCTGTCTCCTGGTCGATGTGGTCGCCGATCGCCCATGCGTACTCCCGCCACTGCTTCGCAAGGAGTGCACCCCGGACGCTCGCTCACCACGCGGTGGCGGCAGCGAGCTCGAAGCGATAAGGTTCTGCACGCTGGAACAGCTGTCCCACCCGACCGGAGCACTCGCATGGGCCTCATCCCGCCGAACGTGCATCGCATCCTGGACTACCTCGCGGTCATCATCTTCGCGCTGGCGCCGACGCTGTTCCACCTGGCGGGCCACACGCGGATGCTCGCGTACGCGCTCGCGATCATCCACCTGATCGTCACGCTCGCGACGTATTTCCCCGGGTCGGCGGTACGCCCGCTGCCGTATCACGTACACGGGATCATCGAGCTCATCGTCGGGATCGTGCTCGTGGTCGTCCCGATGATCCGTCACTGGACGTTCGGCGCGCGGCAGTTCTTTCCCGCGATCGGCGCGGTGATCATCGTGATCTGGCTGCTCACCCGCTACCGCGACGCGGCGGTGCCGGTGGCGCCGACGCCGGTGGCCTGACGGCACGAAGTCAGGGAGCGATGCGGACGGTCTTTCCCGCCTTCTGCACCGACGAAGCCGCGGAATGGTTGCAGCAGCTGGATCCGGCGCGTGGGCGCGGACCAGTGGATCGGGCGCTCCGCGAAGTCGCCGAATCCGCTGATCCGCGCGCCAGCGCCGGCCGCGCCGAAGTCGCGCTCGTCGCCGCGGAGCTCGTCGCGGCAATGCACGGGCTCCCGCACCCCGCGCTCCCCGAGCCGGCGCGCGCGTGGGTGGCGGCACTCGGTGGCGCGCACGCTGTGCGTACCGACGCCGACTTCGAGGCACTGGTCATGGCGACTCGGGCGCTCGATCTCATCGTGACGAGCTCCCAGCTCTCGGATGCGCGCGATGATCAACGCGCGGACCACCACTGGCGGACGGCGCTCGACGACCTGCGGATGCGCCTTGCCGCGGCGGGTGGCATGCCACGCTCACCCATCGCCTGACCGCAGCGCGGAACTTCGACCGGTCTCGGCGTGTTCATCAGACAGGAATCCCCTGTCCCGGAGAGTCGTCCATGTTCCGATTTCTGACCGCGCTTTCGGTCGCGGCCGCTTTCGGCGCCGCCGCGATCGCGGTCACGGCGAGCACGAACTCAGTCGTGCCCGCGGCGGTCGACCTTCCTGCCCCGCTCGTCGATGCCACGGTGGCGTCGGGCGCTGCTGTCGACACAGCGGTGTTCGCCGGAGGCTGCTTCTGGGGGAT
>JAICUE010000392.1 GCA_025936015.1 Gemmatimonadaceae bacterium | reverse complement strand
GTCGTCGGAGAAGTTGCGCCAGTCGGGTGGCCACTCGGTGAGGTCGAGCGAGCGCGTCCCCGCGGTGAAGCGCAGCACCGTGCGCGGCGCGCCGGCGTTGCCCGAGACGGTGGTCGACCACTCGGCGACGCTCCAGAAGCGACCCTTCGGAAAGCGGAAACCGCGCACCTGCGGATCGCCGTCGGACGGACGGATGCCAAGCTGGCTGGCGACGGCATTCTCGGTGGCAACGCGGCCGTGCGGACCGGAGGTTCGCTCGCCGCGAATCGTCTCGGCGCGATGCAGCATCTGCTCGAGCGAGGCAACGTCCGCGTCGGCCCAGCCGACCGGGATCGGGTGGAGGCGACACTTCGCGGATTCGTCAGCCGCCTCGAAGACGAGCCACCCCTCGAAGTACGGCGAGAGATAATCTTCGGATCGTGTCGCCGGATGCATGGTCTCGGGCCTCACGTCCCAGACCCGCCAGAGCCGACCGTCCGATGCGGTAAATTCCCGGAGCGCCATGCGTGGTCGGAGGGCACTCCTCGTGCCAGCGCCGTTTTCCGGTCACGCCCCCGGATGCACGCGGGCCCGAACTCAGTCGCACCAATCGCCGATGCCTCAATCGCCCGACCCGATTTCGCAGCCTCGCGACTATTTCTCGGCCCAGGCCGCGGAGTATGCGCGCTACCGACCGCACTACCCGCCGGAGCTGTTCGCGTACCTCGGCAGCGTAGCGCGCGATCACGACCTCGCGTGGGACTGCGCGACCGGGAACGGACAGACCGCCGTTCCCCTGGCGAAGTATTTCGCCCAGGTGATCGCGACTGACCTGAGCGCGACGCAGATCGACCACGCCGAGCGGCACGAGCGGGTGGAGTACCGGGTGGCACGGGCCGAGTCGAGCGGCGTGAAATCGGGATCGGCGGACCTGATCACGGTGTCGCAGGCGCTGCACTGGTTCGACCTCGACGCGTTCTACGCCGAGGCGAAGCGGGTGCTCGCGCCTGACGGCGTGCTGGCGGTATCGAGCTACGGCAGTGCGACCATCGACGACCCCGCGCTGTCGGAGATCTTCTCGCGCTTCGAGTGGACCACGCTCGGCGCGTACTGGCCACCGCGCCGCGAGTACGTCGGCGAGGCACTGCGGAGCCTTCCCTTTCCCTTCGCTGAACTACGGGCGCCGGAGTTCCGGCTCGAGGTCGAGTGGACGCTGGAGCAGCTCGTCGGCTACGCGCGCAGCTGGTCGGCGACGGCAAAGTACATCGTCGAGCACGGCGACGACCCGACACCGGGCCTCGCGGAAGCGTTAGGCAGCCGGTGGGGAGGTGCGGAGAAGGTGCGTGTGGTGCGCTGGCCGTTCGTGGTGCGAGCGGGGCGGGTGAGCGACGGCCGTTGAAGGCGGGGATGTTTTACAGGAGGCACGGAGAACGCGGAGGGCTTCGGGACGGCGGCTGGTTCCCTGCGATGCTTCCGAATTGCCGCTGCAACTTCCAAGAACTGACACTTCTTTTAAAGCAGGCGATTTATTATCAAATAGTACTTAATTGCCATTTACAAACATCGGGATGCGTCCTGCAACGAGAAGCTGCTGCCCCCCGTCTTTTATAAACCCTCCGCGTCCTCCGTGCCTCCTGTAAGAAAACCCCGCCGTGCAGTTCCGCTGCTGCAACGCTTCGCATCCCTTGTGCTCATCGCGGTATCCCGCGCCGTGATGCACATTGAGCACGTGACCACTACACCGTCGCCACTCCCGCCCCGCACCACGAGGCGTCGATGAACGAGCCAATGCCGCCCGATGATGATCCGATCATCCGCGGGCTGCGCAACGCCGGGATCCGGCCGCTGCCGCCGTTGATGGGGGAAGTGCGGTCGCGACGCGGGCGGGGAGTCGCGCTCGTGCTGGTGATCGCGTTCGCGCTCTTCTTCATCGTGCCCGCCGTCGCCGGCCGGCTCGCCGATTGGCTCTGGTATCGCGAGATCGGGTTCGAACGGGTGTTCTTCACCAAGATCGTCGCGCAGTGGGTGCTCGGACTGCCGGCGGGGATCATCGCATTCGCGGTGCTGTACGGGAGCGTGCGGTTCGCGATGGGCGGAACACGCGAGGTGGTGACGTCGCGCTTCCACGATGCGTACACGCGGGCGGGGCTCACCGATGCCGCGCGATCGGCGATCGACGGCACCGTCAGGTTCCTCATGATTGGCGTGCCGGCGTTCGTGTCGTTCATCTTCGGGCTCGCCGTCGCCGCGCAGTGGCGGACGATCCTGCAGTTCTGGTATCGCACGCCGTTCGGCGTGACCGATCCGGTGTTCGGCCGCGATGTCGGCTACTACGTGTTCACCTTGCCGGTGCTCGAGCTGGCGACCGGTGCCGCGCTCTGGCTCCTCGTGCTGGCGATCTTCGTCGCGCTGCCCTTTCACCTGACGCATGTGCAGCCGGTGCGCGGACGCTGGCGCCCGCTGGTCGGCCGCCGTGGCCAGGCGCAGCTCGCGGTGCTCGCCGCGCTCTTTCTCCTCGTCACCGCCGTCCGCATCCACTTCGTCCGCGTGCCCGGGCTGCTCTTCGGCGAGCACCTGCCGCTCACCGGCGCGCGATACGTCGACCTGCACGTGCGCATTCCGTCGCTGCACATCCTCAGCATCGCCGCGCTGCTCGGCGCGCTGCTGATCATCTGGGGCGCGACGCAGGGGCGGCTCATCGCGATGGCGGCGCGCGTCGTCGGTGCGTACGTGGTGATCGCGATCCTGTCGGCGCTCGTGCCGGCACTCGTGCAGCGGCTCGCCGTCCAGCCTAACGAGCTCGCGCGCGAGACGCCGCAGATCGTCAACCACATCCATGCCACGCGTCAGGCATGGGGGATCGATGCGCTCGAGCCGAAGGAGCTGGGCGCGGCGACTCCGATCTCCGCGGAGCTGGTCGCGCGCAATCGCGAGACGATCGACAACGTCAGGCTCTGGGACCGCGAGCCGCTGCTCCAGACCTTCGGACAGATCCAGTCGATCCGCACCTACTACGACTTCGTCTCGGTCGACGACGATCGCTACCACCTCGGCGGACAGCTGCGCCAGGTGCTGCTCTCGCCGCGCGAGCTCGACACGCAGTCGCTGCCGACGAAGGGATTCATCAACGAGCACCTGACGTACACCCACGGGATGGGGCTGACGTTAGGCCCGTCGAACGAGGTGACGCCGGAGGGACTGCCGGTCCTGTTCATCAAGGACCTGCCGCCGGCGTCGACGATCGACCTCGCGGTGAAGCGACCGGAGATCTACTACGGCGAGCTCTCGAACGACTTCGTGCTCGCGCC
>JAICUE010000447.1 GCA_025936015.1 Gemmatimonadaceae bacterium | reverse complement strand
GCTTTTCGGGAGCTGCTTGCTCGCGTGCGCGCACTCGCTCGTCGTCCGCCGACGCGGCTGCCGGCGGTTGCGCGCATCGCCAATCTCGAGGTCGACCTGACGTCGCGACGAGTGACGCGCGCGGGGCAGTCGATAGAATTGACGGCCAAGGAGTTCGAGCTGCTGGCGTGCTTCGTGACGCACCGCGGCGCGGTGGTCGACCGCGCGACGATCACCGCGCATGTCTGGGACGAGAATCACGACCCGTTCACCAACGTCCTCGAGGTGCTCGTCCGCCGCCTGCGCCGGAAGATCGACGATGGATTCGAGCCGAAGCTGATTCAGACGCTCCGCGGCGCGGGCTATCGCTTTGGCGACTGACCGCTCACTTCAGCCGCTTGGCGCGCTGCGCCGCCGCCTAACGGCGTGGTACGCGACGACCTTTCTGGCGATCCTTCTCCTGCTCGGCGGCGGACTGTTCGTCGCGGTGCGGCGGCAGATCAGCGGGCAGCTGCGCGACTCGCTTCGCGCGGCGACCGCGGAGCTCGTGCGGGCGGCACGAACGCGCGAGGCGGAGTCGACGTCGGCCCACGGAACGGTGGTGGATGCGGTGGACGAGCTGCGCATCCCCGATCGGCAGCTCTTCCTCCTCGACGCGCAGGGCAACGCGGTGAAGCCGGAGCGCGCGCCGGCGTGGACGCGCGCCGTGGCATCGCGCGCGACCATCGCCGGCATCGATGACGAGCTGGATACCGACCGTGACGACGCCCTCCTCGTCCACGCCCAGCGCTTCCGGCTGGCGAGCGGCGCCGAGATGGTGGCCGTCGCCGCCGCCGATCAGGTCGAGCTCGAGGATCGGTACGCGGCGCTGATCGCGACGTTCGGGGGCGCGGCGATCTTCGCGCTGCTGCTCGTCGCGGCCGGCGGATGGCTGCTCGCCAGCCGCTCGACGCTGCCGGCCGAGCGAACGATTGCCTACATGCGCCGGTTCATGGCCGACGCCGCGCACGAGCTGCGAACTCCGCTCGCGGTGCTCCGCAGTCGCACCGAAGTCGCATTGCAGCAGCCTCGCGAGCGCGCGGCGTACGTCGCGGCACTCGAGGGGATCGAAGGTGACACCCAGCGACTCGCGCGAATCGTGGAGGACCTGCTGACGCTGGCGCGCGCGGATGCGGGTGAGCGACCGATCGAGCGGAAGCGGGTGTTTCTCGACGACGTCGCGCTCGACGCGGCGACGGCGATGCGGCACGTGGCGCAGGCGAAGGACGTCTCCCTCTCGGTTGAAAAGTTCGAGGAAGCGGTCGTGACCGGCGATGCACCGCTGCTCGGGCAACTCGTGATGATCCTGCTCGACAATGCGGTGAAGTTCACGCCCGCCGGTGGGACAGTACGCCTGACGGTTCAGAGTGCGCAGGGTCGAGCGACGCTCGCGGTGCATGACACCGGGATCGGGATCGGCGCGGACAAGATCGGGCGCGTCTTCGAGCGATTCTATCGTGGGGACCCGGCGCGCACCCACAATTCCGACGACAGCCCACGCGGCGGCGCGGGGCTTGGCCTCGCGATCGCGCAATGGATCGCCGAGTCGCACGGGACACGGGTCGTCCTCGAGTCCGTACCCGGAGAGGGAACACTGGCAACCGTCACGTTCCCGGCCACAATGACTGAAGCGTTGTCATCCGCCTAACAGGTTCGATGACCTAAGTTGGACGGGTGCGAATACCATCTAGTGCCGCCGATTCACTGTCGGCGGCCATCCGGCCGGCACTGCGGCGCGCGTCGGGAGCGGTCGCGTGCGCGCTCGCAGCGTTTGGTGCGACTCGGGTGAGCGCACAGCAGCCGCGCACGCTGCTCACGCGTGAGCAGGCGATCGAGGCCGCGCTGGCACGGGGCGCCCGCCTGCCGAGTGCAGAAGCCGACACGCTCGCGGCCGCCGCGCAGATGATCACCGCGCGAACGCTCGCCAATCCGACGCTGACCGCGAGCTACACGAAGTCGACGCCGCAGTATCACGCGGAGCTGGAGATTCCGATCCCGTCGCCGTGGATCCGCAATGCGCGTGTCGGGGCGGCGCGGTTCGCGATCGCGGCCGCGCGGCTGCGATACACCCTTGCGCGCGCGTCGACGGCGCTCGACGCGGATACGAGCTACACGCTGGCCGTGGCGTCGGCGGCGCGCGCATCGCTCTCGGCGCGGACCGCGGCCGACGCCGATACCCTGCTCCGGATGGCGATCGCCCGCCGTGACGCGGGGGACGCGAGCGATCTCGATGTCGAGTTGGCGCGAGTTAACGCGGGACAGCAGGAGAACGCCGCGGCGAGCGATTCACTCGCGCTGCAGTCGGCGCTGCTCGACCTCCAGCTGGCGATTGGCATCGCCGCCGACAGCGCCGCGATCTGGCCGATCGATTCCCTCACCGCGCCGACGGTCGCCGACACCGCTACCGGGGAGCCGCTCGGCGTCGCCGCCGCCGTGGCCAGCCTCCGGTCCGCAACGTCAGGCCTAACGGCCGAGCGGCGGGCGACGTGGGCGGCGCCATCACTGGTCGCCGGCATCGAGACGCACGACCCGAGCGGGAGCGAACCGGGGATCCTGCCGGTGATCGGGGTGGCACTCCCCCTCCCGTTCTTCGACCGGAACCGCGGCGCCGTCGCTGCCGCGGCAGCCGAGCAGCGACGAGCGACCGCCGAGCTGGCGCTCGCTCGCCTGGAAAGCCGGACGGAGCTGGCGCGGGCGCGCCGCGAGCAGGAAGCGGCGCTGGCCCGGAT
>JAICUE010000578.1 GCA_025936015.1 Gemmatimonadaceae bacterium | reverse complement strand
TTCGGGGTGAGCGCCGCGGCGTAGATACCCTGCCCAGGCTCGAGCGCGCTGATGTCGTTGGTGACGAGACCCGTCACCACGTCGCGCGCCTTGTCGCCGCGGAGGCGAACGCGTCCCCGAAGCGTGCGATCGACGAGCAGCGCGCCGGTGCGAAGCGCCGCATACTCGGCGCCGACGTCGCCGTAATGAAGGACGACCTGACGTCCGTCAATTTCGCCGAGCTCGCCGACGGCCTCGCGATTGGGACTGAACGAACGCATCATGAGTGAGCCCTGGTCACTGTTCGCCGTGACCGCCAACCGCGTCGAGCGAGTCGAGGGTAGCTCCACGCAGCGTGGGAAGATAACCATCGGCGTCGAGCGCGCGGAACGGCGGCACGTTCCCCACCGCCAGACAGCGTAACCCCGCGGCACGCGCCGCGCGAATCCCGGCGCGTCCATCCTCGAGGGCGATCGTCTCCGCGGCGGTGAGCGCGCGTCGGCGAGCGAGACGGCGGATGGCCGCGTGGTAGGGCTCGGGATGGGGCTTCGGTGTATCGGGGACATCGTCGGCGGTGACGATGCACTCGAAGAGGAAACTCGCGTCCGCGGCCTCGAGGATCGGTTCGACCTCGCGGCGTGCCGCGCGCGTAACGAGTCCGAGCCGCGTCACGCCGTGCAGCGCGCCGAGTGCATCACGGGCGCCGTCGGTGAGGACGATTCCCGTTCCGATCGATTCGGCGAAGTGGCGTTCGGCGCGCAGCGCGACGATCTCGATCTCGACCTCGTCGATCTTCTCGTTCGCCGCCGCGACGAGCGCGCGCGCCGCTCCCCGCACCGGAAGCCCGTGCGCGAGGTCGTCGTACTCCGCCGCGATGGTGGTGATGCCCTCCTCGGCGAGGGCTCGAACGAGCGCGGCGCGTCGGACCTCATGAGTCTCGACGAGCACGCCCTCGAGCTCGAGGAGCACGGCCCGCGGCGTCGTCATTTCGCTACTGGTGCGCTCGCGTCAGGCAGGGAGCTGCGTGGCGCGCTGCCGTGCGACGCGCTGTACGAGGCATCGAGCAGGTCCACCGGGTGGATAGTTCGCGCACGGCTTCCCGCCTGGCGAAGACCGGCCCCGATCTGCATCAGGCAGCCGGGATTTCCCGTCGCGACATAACGCGCACCCGTCCGCTCGACGTGGGCGAGCTTCGGCTCGAGCACGGCACCGGACACCTCGGGCTCGACGAGGTTGTAGATCCCGGCGGCGCCGCAGCACTGATCGCTGTCGGTGAGCGGGACGAGCGTCAGTCCGGGTATCGCGCCGAGCACCGCCAGCGGCTGCGCGGTGATGCGCTGCGCGTGCTGGAGGTGGCATGGCGCGTCGTAGGTGACGGTGACCGGCAGCTCGCCGCCGCGCACGGGACCAGCGACCGCGAGCAGCTCGCTGATGTCACGAACGCGCGCGCTGATTCGCGCCGCGCGCTCGGCGTACTCCGGATCGGAGGCGAGCAGTCCGGCATACTCCTTCATCATCGCGCCGCAGCCGGCCGCGTTCACCGCGATCGTTTCGGCGCCACTCTTCTCGAACGCGCGGATGTTC
>JAICUE010000349.1 GCA_025936015.1 Gemmatimonadaceae bacterium | reverse complement strand
GCCCGGGGTCACCGTCGCCCAGGCCAGCAATGACGTCGCCAGCGTCGTTCAGCACCTCGCCGAGGAGTATCCCGCCACCAAGGCGAACATCAAGAGCGAGGTGATCGGGCTCCGCGACGACCTGGTCGGCGGGGTTCGTCCCGCGCTCCTCGCCTTCATGGGTGCTGTCGCGCTCGTGCTCCTCATCGCCTGCGCCAACGTCGCCAACCTGCTGCTCGCTCGCGCCGCCGCGCGCGACCGCGAGATCGCCGTCCGTGTAGCGTTAGGCGCGGGACGCGGTCGCCTCGTTCGCCAGCTGCTCACCGAGAGCGTCGTCCTGGCGCTGTTCGGCGGGATCCTCGGTGTCGTACTCGCCTCGTGGGCCATTTCGGCGGTCCGCACCACCGGCGTGCAATTCCTGCCGCGACAGGGTGAGATCAGCGTCGACACGACGGTCGTTGTGTTCTCGCTCGTGCTCGCCGCGACGACCGGATTGCTCTTCGGACTCGCGCCCGCGCTGCAGCTCACGCGCGGCTCGATCCAGAACACCCTTAGGGAAGGCGCCCGTGGTTCGACCGGCGGCGCGCTCGCCCGGCTGCGCAGCGGGCTCGTACTCGGCGAGGTCGCGCTCGCCCTGATGCTCCTGCTCGGCGCCGGACTTTTCATTCGCAGCTTCGCGAAGCTCAATCGTGTCGACGTCGGCTTCGAGCCGGCGGGGGTGCTTACCTACAGGGTCATCTTCCCGGCGGCGAAGTTCCGCGAGGATGCGCAGCTGCTTCCGCTCTATGACCAGCTCCTCGAGCGCGCTCGTTCACTGCCGGGTGCGCAGCACGCGGCACTGAGCGCGGATCTGCCGATGGACGGTGCGGGCTACGTCAACTTCTCGATCGAGGGACGCCCGCCGCGCCTCCCGACCGACCACGGCCCGCCGCAGGACGCGCAGCCCTTTGCCGTCTCGCCCGACTACTTCACCACTCTCCATATCCCGCTCCGTCGCGGTCGCGTGTTCGAGGCGACCGACCAGCTGGGGACGACCCGCGTCGCGGTGATCAACGATGAGATGGTTCGCCACTACTTCACTGACGGCCGCGATCCGATCGGCCAGAAGGTCACGTTCGGCGACCCGGCCAATCCGGCGTCGACCTGGTACACCGTCGTCGGCATCGTCGGGAACGTCGCCCAGGAAGGCGTGACAGCGAAGCCGTACGCGCAGCTCTACCTGCCGATCGCGCAGTCGACGAGCAACTCGGTGTTCGCGTCGGTTCGCACCAGCCGCGAGCCGACCGCACTCGCGTCGGCGGCCCGGCAATCGGTGCGGGCGGTCGACCCGGATCTTCTCGTCAATGAGATCCAGCCGCTCGAGAACCGGATCGCGGACAACATCGCTCGTCCGCGACTGAGCGTGCTCCTCCTCGGCGCATTCTCGGCGATCGCGCTCATCCTCGCCGCGATCGGGATCTATGGCGTCATGGCCTACACGGTCGCGCAGCGCACTCGGGAGATCGGCGTCCGCATGGCGCTCGGCGCCAACCCGCGCAACGTCCAGCGCCTCATCGTCAGGCAGGGAATGCTTCCCGCGCTGATCGGGATCGGCGTCGGTCTCCTCGGCGCCATCGCTGCGTCGAGGCTGATTGCCAGCCTCCTCTACGGCGTCAGCGCGATCGATCCGGTCACCTTCGTGCTCGTCCCGCTCTTCCTCATCGGGATCGCGTTCCTCGCGACCTACCTTCCCGCCCGCCGCGCCACGCACGTCCCGCCGACAGTCGCGCTGCAGAGCGACTGAGCGCGCCACCGAACGTTAGGCGGCGGCGGTCGGGAGCGGTGTCAGGCGCGAGCGAGGGCGAGCAAACCGCGCAGATCCACGCCCTGCCAGAGGCGCTCGCGCATCGCCCGTGTTTCAGCGAGCGCGAGCGCGCCCTTCGGCCGGACCGCGAACAGCCGGCGTGAGGGACCTGCACCGTGCGTCCGCTTCGAGGTGAGCAACCCTTTTTCCTCGAGGCGATCAAGGGTCGCGTAGACCGCACCGATCGCCAGGTCTCGTCCGGTCGCGCGTTCGATCTCGCGGCGAACCTCCATGCCGTACGCGTCGGTCCCGGCCCGAAGCACGGCGACCAGCACCTGCTCCTCGAACACACCGAGCGGCGCAAAGTCCTGGCTGCTCATTGTTCGCGCAGCACGAGCGCGGGTTCGACTGTCGAGGCCCTCCGCGCCGGGATGAACGCGGCCGCGAGCCCGATCACCAGCAGCACCGCGCTCGCGGCAGCGAACGCAATCGAGTCCACGGTCCCCACGCCGTATAGAAACGACGTGAGCAGCCGCGCCAGCGCGACAGTGCCGACGAGTCCGAGCAGGATGCCGATCCCGACGAGCGCGGCACCCTGCCCGACGATGTGAGTCACCACGCGCGAGGTCGGCAGGCCGAGCGCGATCCGGATCGCCCAATCGCGCTTCCGCCGCGCCGCGAAGTGCGCGATGACGCCGTAGATCCCGATCGCGCCAAGCACCATCGCCAGCGCCGAGAGCAGCGACAGCAGCGACATCATCTGGCGCGCCGGCCCGACGGCGGTGTCGAGAACGCGGGACATCGTCGTTGTTTGCTGGACAGCGAAGCCGGGGGCCACGCGATTCACCGTTCGGCGCGCCGCATCGAGGATCGTCACTTCATCGCCCGGACGGTTCATCCGGACCACGAAACTCGCCGCGTTGCCGAACACCGGGACCTGTCCGGCCAGATAGTAGCGCGTCGGCTCCTCGTCGTCGGTGAGCGCCGCCTCGGCGACATTCGCAACGACGCCGACCACTTGCCATGCTCCGCTGAAGCCGCCGCCGAGGCGGCGTCCGATCGGGTTTTCTCCCGGGAAATATTTCTTCGCCAGCGCCTCATTGATCACCACCGAGCCGCCGGAGTCCGCCGGCATGTCCGAGTTGTCGAACGTGCGGCCATCGCGGAGCTGGATTCCCATCGTCCGGAAATAGTCCCGCGTCACGATGCGGAAGTAGGTGAACGAGCGTTCTTCGTTTTCCCGCCCCATGACCGTGATGCCGAAGCTGTCGCCTGGGCCGCGCAACGGCAGCTTCATCGCCGCCGCAGTCGATTGCACGCCCGGCAACTCGCCTAACGCTGCGGTGATCTCGTCGATCTTTCGTCCGCGCTCGGCATCGGCCATTTCGCGGCTGGAGATGACATCCACTACGCCGAGGCCGGCGGTCTGGATCCCCGGATTGATCGCGTACAGCTTCGACACGCTGCGCACCAGCAGCGCTGCGCCGGAAACGATCAACATCGCCAGCGCGACCTCGGCGACGACGAGTCCCTGCTCGAGCCGTCCGCCGCGTCCCCGGATGCCCCCGGTACGCGCGCCGCTCATCGTTCCGCGCAGGTCCCCGCGCCAGAGTGATGAAACCGGTACGAGCACGACCAGCAGCACCGCACCGATGGCGATTGCCAGCGCCACCGCGAACATCGTCCAGTCGAAGCCCGCACTCTCTCCCCACGCCCCGATCGGCAGCGCTTCCGCCAGGAGCCGGAATCCGGCGACCGCCAGCCCCGCGCCGACGATCGCCGCCCCCACCCCGACGAGCAGTGCTTCCACGACCAGCTGTTGCGTCAGCCGGCCGCGGCTCGCGCCTAACGCGGAGCGGACCGCGAGCTCCGACGCACGCCCCTCGACCTGCCCGAGCATCAGCGCGGCGACGTTCGCGCAGGCGATGAGAAGGATCAGCCCCATCGCCACGAATGTCGCCACCACCGCCGGCCGCATCTTGCCGAG
>JAICUE010000305.1 GCA_025936015.1 Gemmatimonadaceae bacterium | reverse complement strand
GCTGAGCCATCGCCCCAGTCGACCGACCACGGGAACGGGCCGTCGTTGCCAGGATCGCTGAAGCGCGCCCCGAGCAGGTTGTACGTACCACCCGGCGCGACTTTCATGTCGGCGCCGGCGACCACGGTCGGTGCAATGTTCTGGATCTGCGCGGTGGTCGTCGCCGGCGCGCTTGACGATCCGCTGGCGTTCGTCACCGTCAGGCTGACGGTGTACGTCCCATTCGCGGTGTAG
The DNA here is from genome assembly GCA_025936015.1 of Gemmatimonadaceae bacterium. Lineage (GTDB taxonomy): Bacteria > Gemmatimonadota > Gemmatimonadetes > Gemmatimonadales > Gemmatimonadaceae > JABFXC01. The sequence continues at coordinate 4,068 of JAICUE010000305.1, read as the reverse complement.
GTATGGGTCGGCGTCGCCGAGGTGTCGGTGCCACCATCGCCAAACTTCCAGGCGTATGTCAGCACGCCACCATTCGGGTCGATGGAACCAGTGCCGTTGAACTGCACGACATTCTCGGCGGTATAGGGCCCGCCGGGGTTCGCACTCGGCGCTGGTGTACCGTGACAGGTGTTCGTCCCGGCATCGGTGAAGGTCGAACCGCGCACGGGGATGAACTTCCATGTGTAGCTGCTGTCGTTCAGCGTCACCTTCAGGACGCCGTAGCTCGAGCGGTCGCGGACTTCACTGTTCGTCTGGATCGTCGCGTCGAACGAGCCATGACTCACTCCCCCTGAGGCGGCGATGATCTCACGGATGCCGGTCTGTGGATCGAGCGATCCATCGGGGCGCTGCAGGGCGAAGCGTTCATAGTTGCGCTGGTGGCCGTTGATCACGAGCTCGGCGCCAGCTCCATAGAGATCGCTCCAGACCTGCGCTTCGTTCGTGCGCAGTCCGTACGTGTAGAAGCGGGGCTGATCCCAGATCGCGACGGTACAACGCGCGGGGTTGGCGCTCAGGTCGCTCTGCAACCAGCTCTCCTGCGCCGACGCCAGGCCCATCGCGACCGCGCTGTTCAGCACGACCACGTGCCAGGTCCCGAGGTTGTAGCTGTAGTAGCCCTTGGTCGGATCTCCCGCCGCTGCGCCGAAGTAGGTGAAATACCCGGATGCACCCGGATCGAGATATTCCCGCTCACCGGCGGCCGGCTGCGTCCGCGCCTTGTGTCTGCCCCAGGACGGATCGTAGCAGTTGTTGAATTCCGAGAGCGCACCTGATGCGTACACGTTGTCGCCGGTGGTGAACACGGTGCCGGCAATCGTGTCGAGGAGCGACGCAGTCGCCTCGTCGCCTGACGATGTGCAGGTCGCGATGTCGCCGGCACCGACGAGTACCGGCGCCGTGCCGAGCGTCTGGGTTCCTCCCTTGACTGCGTCCAGCTGACCGGCGTCGGTCGCTGGCTCGGTGGAGCGCGGCTGCGTCGAATCCCGGCAACTGGCGAGGGGTGCCAGAAGCAGGAGCCAAACGACGAGAACCCGTTCTCCGATGCGCTTCATTCCCATGTGTAGCCTGCCGGCGGTTGAAGATGGATGATCGGCTTGCGCGAGGTCGATCCGTTCGCGGGGCCGAGTGCATACGACATGCTTCGCGGCGGCGGCGGTGACGCGGGTAGCTAAGTGCCAAGCGCACAACGACCTGACACATCACGACGCCCATGGCGTGCATCGACGTGACGCATGGAGATGTGGCGCGCCGTCAACGAGTTGCGGCGAGCAGCACACAACCCGGCGCGGCGAGCGCTGCGGAGATCGCCTACTATCCGCTTGCATTTCAAGGCGTTGCGCGGCGACCACGACAAGCGCGGAGCCGGGCACCCCTTCTTGCGTTACCGCCCCCGCACGGCGTCGAGTATTCCGCTCGACCCTCCACGAGCACGCTCGTTCCGTCGAAGGGGGAACAATGAGACAGCGTCGAGATGTTGCACGGCTCATCGCCATGATGGGGTGCATTGTCGCGGGTGTGTTCGCCGCGAGCTGCGATCGCGCACCGCAGCCAGTTGCGCCGGAGGCGGCGAGCAGCGGCACGCCGACAAGATTTTCCGATGCCGCAGCCGCGGACTCCATCTACATCGATGACGAGGTGGTCCCCGACTCGGTGAAGCAGGCGGCATTGTTGTCGACCGCGCTGACGACGGCCCTGAGCCGCTCGAGCAGCTCGCTCAGTGCGAGCCAGCGCGCGCTCGTCGGCGCGGCGGATGGCGGCTACGACGTGTTCGCCGTCCCGTTCGCGCCCGAGGCCGCACCGACTGCCAACGCCGGCCCGACGTGTGACGACTGTGTCATGCACGGCGTGCCGTTAGGCTTCACGTTCGCCTACTGGGGCAACAGCTACCAGAATGTGGAGATCGGTTCGAACGGTTTCGTCGGGTTCGGAAAGAGCGGCGCGGACTTCGTGAAGAACGGCTGCTGCGGCGGCGGCGCGATTCCGAGCGCGACGACGACGACCGGCACGCCGAACATCATCGCGCTGGCGTGGACGGACTGGAACCCGACGCTGGGCGGCACGATCACGTATGAAACGCGCGGCGTCGCTCCCAATCGCGAGTTCGTCGTCCAGTACACCGGCATTCGCGAGTACCAGACAGTTGGCACCCTGACGGCGCAGCTGGTGCTGTCGGAGGGCGGCGACATCACGATGTACACGATGTCGCAAGGGAGCACGAGCCACCTCGTCACGCAGGGAATCCAGAATCACGACGGGACCGACGCGGTCTTCTGGCCGGGTCGCGTTGCGGCGCAATATTCCCTCGCCAACGATGCGATCCGGTTCTCGGCACAGGCGCTGGCGATGACGGTGCCCGCTGACCTCTCGGCGTCAGCAGCTGCCGGACGCTGCTCGGCATCGGTGGATCCGGGAATCGCGACGGCGAACCACTCGGCCTCGATCTCCTCGATCAGGAGCGACGCGCTCGCGTTAGGCGACGCGTATCCGGTGGGATCGACCGCGATCACGTGGACCGCGACCGACGCGGCACCGGTTCCGACATCGGTCAGCGGCGTGCAGCATGTCGCGGTCACCGACGACGAGGCGCCGACGATCGCCGCGAACGCGAACGTCGCCGTAACGGCGGGTTCGGCTGGCGGCGCATCGCTGACGCTGACAGCACCGGCTGCGAGCGACAACTGCGCGGGAGTGACGGTGAGCGGGACGCGCAGCGACGGCGCCGCGCTCGACGCGCTCTACCCCGTTGGCTCGACCACGGTCATCTGGACAGCGACCGATGCCTCGGGCCACACGGCCAGCAGCGGGCAATTCGTCGTGGTGAAATCGGCGGACGTGGCTGCCCCAGTGCTCGTCCTCCCGGGCAGCATGACGGTCAACGCGACGATGCCAAGCGGCGCGGCGGTATCGTACAACGCAAGCGCGACGGACAACGTAGGTGTGACCAGCTTTGGTTGCGCGCCGGTTTCAGGCAGTACGTTCGCGATCGGCACGACCTCGGTCGCCTGCAACGCCGCGGATGCCGCCGGGAACACGGCGAGCGGCGCGTTCTCAGTGCGGGTGCTCGGTGCGCCCGATCAGATCGTCAACCTGATCGAGTACATCCGCGGCACGCCACTCACCGATGCCCAGAAAACCCAGCTCATCTCCGTGCTGCAGAAGGCCCTCCTCACCAACTCGAGCGGCGTCTGCTCCTCGATCGCGAAGCTGATCGCGCTCGTCCAGATGATTCCAGTACGGTCGCTGCCTGCCGACAAGGCAGCGCACATCATCGCGGACCTCACCCGTATCAGCGCGGTAATCGGCTGCAGCTGAACCTGCAGGGCTGATGTGAAAGGGGCTGGACTCGATTCGAGTCCAGCCCCTTTCACGTTAGGCGCGTGTGGCGAGCGCCGGTCGCGCCCGTATCGCGTGCCGTCTCAGGCGTGCGGCTTGCGCAGCACCATGCAGAACGTCGCCGCGGCCTGGGCACCGAAGATGCGCGCTCCGATCAGGATCCACAGCCGCCAAATGAAATACACCGGGAGCAGCCCGAAGAAATACGAGCAGATGAAGAAGTGGCGCTCGTCCTCGACCGTCAGTCCGCAGCTAGCCGCGAGCGCGCGGAAGTCCCGTGGCGTGCATCGATCATAGAACACCGGGAAGCCGCAGGTTTCCTGCTTCTCCGGATAGAGCGCGAACAGCACGCGGCGCTTCACCGCTTCGGGAAGCATCAGGTTCAGCCGGGCGAAGAACGCGTTGCGGTTAGGCACGAAGACGAGGAGCCGGCCGCCCGGCCGGAGGATGCTCGCCAGGCTGGCGAACGCCGCGCCGACATCGTGCACGTGCTCGAGCACCGACTGGCAGATCACCAGGTCGGCGTCACCACGCCCAGCGTAAGCCGAGATGTCGGCGCTCTCGGCCAGGTCGTAGCTCCCGGCCGGTGCGCGCGCGAGCTCCGATGCGGAAATGTCCAGACCGACGACGCGAGCGGCCAGCGAGGCTTTTCGCTCGGGAACCAGGAACGGAGTCGCGCCGCCACCAACGTCG
>JAICUE010000482.1 GCA_025936015.1 Gemmatimonadaceae bacterium | reverse complement strand
CCGGCTCGCGACCCGAGGACTCCTGCATGGCGCTTGCACTTCCTGTCGTCGGAGCTGCACCGGATCCGACCCCGCTTCCGCCGCGCGATGGCGTGGTCCGCGGTGCATGTCCGCACGATTGTCCCGACACCTGCGCCTGGCAGGTCACCGTCGAGAACGGACGGGCGACGCGCATGAGCGGCGACGCCGAGCATCCGTTCACCCGCGGCTTCCTCTGCACCAAGGTCAATCGCTACATCGAGCGCACGTACCACCGCGATCGCCTCACCACGCCGCTCCGCCGCGTCGGGGCGAAGGGCGAGGGAAAGTTCGAGCCGGTGAGCTGGGACGTCGCCCTCACTGAAATTGCCGCGCGCCTCCGCGCCATCGCCGATTCGGTGGACGGGCCGCAGGCCATCCTCCCCTATTCCTATGCCGGGACGATGGGGATGATCCAGGGCGAGTCGATGGACCGGCGCTTCTTCCACGCGTTAGGCGCGTCACGGCTGCTCCGCACGATCTGCTCGGCGGCCGGCGCGGCCGCGATGCAGATGACCGTCGGCGCGAGCATCGGGGCCGATGCCGAGGGAATCCCCGAGAGCGATCTGATACTCATCTGGGGATCGAACACCCTCACCTCGAACCCGCACCTCTGGCCCTTCGTGCTGCGCGCCCGCGAGCGCGGCGCGCGCGTCATCGCCATCGATCCGTTGAAGACCCGCACCGCCGCGCAGTGCGACGAGTGGATCGCGATCCGTCCCGGCACCGACGCCGCGCTCGCCCTCGGAATCATGAACGTCCTCTTCGTCGAGGGGCTGGAGGACCGCGACTATCTCGACCGCTGGACGTTAGGCGCCGACGAGCTGCGGGCCCGCGCCCGCCAGTATCCGCCCGAGCGCGTGGCCGCGATCACCGGGATCCCCGCCGAGCGGGTGATCGGGCTCGCCCGCGAGTACGGTCGCGCGAAGGCGGCGTTCATCCGCCTGAACTATGGCCTGCAGCGCCACGCCGGCGGTGGGATGGCGGTCCGCACCGTCGCCTGCCTCCCCGCTGTCACCGGCCACTGGCGGCGCGCCGGCGGTGGCGTGCAGCTCTCGACCAGCGCCAACTTCCAGTTCGACCGCCGCGCGTTAGGCAGGCCGGACCTCGGTCCGCCGGCGCGCGAGATCAACATGATCCGCCTCGGCGATGCCCTCACCCTCGCCGACGCCGGCACCGGCGGACCGCCGGTGAAGGCGCTCATCGTCTACAACTCGAATCCGGCGGTCGTCGCGCCCGATCGCGGCGCGGTGAAGCGCGGCCTCGCCCGCGAGGACCTGCTCACCGTCGTCCTCGAGCAGTTCCCGACCGACACCACCGCGTGGGCCGACTACGTCCTTCCGGCGACGACGCAGCTCGAGCACTGGGACATCCACCTTGCCTACGGGCACCACTACATCACCCTCAACCAGCCGGCGATCGCGCCGTTAGGCGAGGCACTCCCGAACAGCGAGATCTTCCGCCGGCTGGCGAAGGCGATGGGGATGACCGACCCGGCGCTCGCCGACGACGACCTGACGATGATTCGCCAGGCGCTCGCCGGCGCCGGTCCCAAGCTCGCCGGCATCACCCTCGAATCGCTGATCGAGACCGGATGGGCGCGCATCAACGTCCCGATGCCGTATCTCCCCTTCGCCGAGGGCGGCTTCCCGACGCCAAGCGGAAAGTGCGAGCTCCGCTCGGAACGCCTCGCGCAGATGGGGCTCGATCCGCTGCCGACCTTCACCCCGCCCGACGAGCATCCGGACAACGTTCCCGAGCTGGCGGCGCGATATCCGCTCACGCTCATCTCGTCGCCGGCGCACCAGTTCCTCAACTCGACGTTCGTCAACGTCGACTCGCTCCGCCGTCAGGCACGCGAGCCCGAATGCCTCCTCCACCCCGATGACGCAGCGCCGCGCGGAATCGCGAGCGGGATGCGCGTGCTCGTCCACAACGACCGCGGCGGGTTCCTCGCGACCGCGCGCGTCGCCGCCGAGATCAGGCCGGGTGTTGCCTGGGCGCCTTCGCTCTGGTGGGGCCGGTACGCAATCGACGGACGCACGGTGAACGAGACGACCTCGCAGGGGGAGACCGACATGGGACGCGGTCCGGTCTTCTACGACAACCTCGTCGAGGTCGAGGCAGTCGCCGCCGTTCCGTCCGACGCGAACGGCATCGCGAATCCTGCGACGAACTCGATTCCCATCGCGACACCCGGCTGACGCGCGGCATCCGGTCGGTACACCTGCTCGACAGGGCCGGTGCACCGGGCTATTCATTCGACAGATTCCCGCCGCGAGATCCCGCCGTGCCTGCATCCCGTCCCGACACCCTGGGCGCCCTCAAGCGCTCCCCCTT
>JAICUE010000165.1 GCA_025936015.1 Gemmatimonadaceae bacterium | reverse complement strand
TGGCGAACAAGCCGTGCCGAGCGTCTGAAGTTGAAGCCGCGAAGCAGTGGCTACTCCCACCTCAGCTCCTTCTCATGCGCGTATTCGTCACCGGCGCGGCGAGTCCTCTCGGCCGTGCCCTCGTCACTGCGCTCAAGCGCCGCGGCGACCATGTGATCGGTCTCGTTCGCCGGCGCGGCGGCGAGCAGCTCCTCCGCAATCTCGGCGCGGTCCCGGTGATGGGCGATGTCCGTCGCTCCGAGTCGCTCGCCCGACAGATGGCCGGCTGCGACGCGGTCTTTCACGTTGCCAGCTTCTTCGACTTCTGGGCGCGCGACAGCCGCACCTTCGACTCGGTCAACGTCGGCGGGACGAAGAACGCGATCGCCGCGGCGCTGGTCGCCCGTGTGCCACGCGTCGTGCACGTCTCGAGCGCACTCGCCATCGGTGAGCCGCGCGGCGAAGTGGGCTACGAATGGACGCGGCATCGCGGCGAGACGCGCAGCGACTTCGAGCGATCCAAGCTCGAGTCGGAGCGACTCGCGATGCGGCTGCGGGGAAAAGGGATCGAGGTCGTCGTCGTCGAGCCCTCACTCGTCCTCGCTCCCGGCGACCTGGGATGGGTCGGCCGTATGCTGGCCCGCGCGGTGAGCGGCGGTGCACGCTTCGGCACCGACGCGATGATGTCGTGGATCGGCGTGGAGGACGCCGCGCAGGCGATGATTCGCGCACTCGACGGCGGCAAGAACGGTGAGCGTTACATCCTCAGCGCCGAGCGGATGAGCATGCGCCAGATGCTCGACCGCGTCGCGCAGCTCACTGGACGCCGTCCAGCGCGTAACTGGACCGCCCGCGCGTTGAACATGGTCGCGAAGGTTTCCGGCGCCGTCTCGTCCCCTCTTGGCAAGCGCCCACTGCTCGCCACTGATGAAGCGCGCTTCCTCGTTGAAGGGGTGAAGGTGGATGGAGCGTGGGCCCGCGGTGAGCTCGGCCTCAAGTACACCCCCGTCGCGTCGATCCTGCCCGGGGTCGTGCAGAGCTACCAGCGCGCGCTCGAGCGATTCGCCTCCTGAAGCGCGCGCGCCGGTTCGCGATGCGCCGTGTCATGACCGATCACTGACACTCGCAGTCCGGCGAAACAGCGGGCCAACCATTTCGTACGCTGCTCTGTCACATCACCCGACGTCACTTCCGGCGTCGGGTTTGATGTCGTCAGGCCGGTCGCTCCACCACTCCACTGCCATGCGTCGCATCCTCCTGCTAAGCGCGCTGCTCGCGCCGTGCGCGCTCGTCGCGCAGACCGAAGTCGCAACGACCGCCGCATCAACGGCGCGGCCGAACCTCGCTGCGAAGGATGGTGCGGTCCCGATGGCCGCGGCCGCGGTGCGCGCCAGCGCTGCACCGGTACTCGACGGCCATGGGGACGACGCCGTCTGGGCCTCGGCGCCCGAGATCACCTCGTTCCGCCAGTTCGAGCCTAACGAAGACGGCAACCCGACGTACGCGACGAGCGCGAAGGTCGCGTTCGACGATCGCAACCTGTACGTCCTGCTTCACGCGGTGGACCCGCATCCCGACTCGATCGTCGCGCAGCTCACCCGCCGCGACCAGGGCAGTCCGTCCGACTGGCTGATGGTGCTGATCGATTCATACAACGATCACCGCACCGGCTTCGAGTTCCACGTCAACGCCGCCGGCGTCAAGCGCGACTACTCCATCATCAACGACGGCAACGAGGATGGTTCGTGGGACGCGATCTGGGATGTCGCGACCGCGATCGACCGCGACGGCTGGACCGCCGAGTTCCGGATCCCGCTCAGCCAGCTGCGCTTCCCGCCTAACGGTTCGCCGACGTTCGGGATGATGTTCGTCCGGAACATCGGCCGCTCCGGCGAGCGCATCTCCTGGCCGGCGCTCCGCAAGTCGAAGAGCGGCCTCGTCTCGCAGTTCGCCGAGGTGTCGGGGTTCGCCGGGCTGTCGAGTCCCCGCCGCCTCGAGGTCACGCCGTACACGGTCGTGAAGACGGTGCCGCAGCACCAGCTCGATGGCGGCGGCACCGTCGCCGGCTACGATCGCGCCAACCTCAGCACCGTCGGCGCCGACATCAAGTACGGCGTGACGTCGAACTTCACCCTCGACGCGACCATCAATCCCGATTTCGGCCAGGTCGAAGCCGATCCGTCGAACCTGAATCTCACCGCGTTCGAAACCTTCTACTCGGAGCGGCGCCCTTTCTTCATGGAGGGCGCAGGACTCTTCCGCTTCGACGTCAACTGCAACGACGGCACGTGCAGCGGTATGTTCTACTCGCGTCGCATCGGCCGTCGCCCGCAGCTCAACGACGACATCCAGGCCAACTACGACGCCGCCGCCAGCGTCAGCCAGTCGACGCCGATCCTCGGCGCGGCAAAGCTCACCGGACGCACCGAGTCGGGACTGCAGCTCGGCATCTTCGACGCGATGACCGACGAGCGGAAGGCGTACGGCGCGACCATCGGCGAGCTGGTCGCCGAGCCGCGCACCAACTATCTCGTCGGCCGGGTTGCCCAGGATTTCCGGAAGGGCAAGACGACGATCGGCGTGATGGCGACGGCGACCGACCGCTCGCTCGACGACTTCACCTCGCTCTCGCTCGCGCGCTCGGCGTACGTCGCCGGCATCGATGCGCGTCATCGCTTCTTCAAGGACAACTACGAGCTGTCCGGCTTCCTCGCGGCGAGCACCGTTCGCGGCAGCGCGGACGCGATCAACTCGCTGCAGCTCGACGCGCGCCACAACTATGCACGCCCGGATGCGAGCCTGCCGTACGATCCGACGCGCACGGAGCTCGGCGGGAACGCGGAGCATCTCTCCCTGTCGAAGGTCGGCGGCGGGATGACTCGCTTCACGCTCGACTATCGCGTGCTCTCGCCCGGCTTCGAGATGAACGACGTCGGCTATCTCTCGCGCGCCGACCAGCGGTCAGAGTCGGGATGGTACGCCTTCCAGTTCAACAAGCCGACCGCGTGGTATCGTCAGGCACGGCTGAACTTCAACCAGTGGGCGGGGTGGACGACCGAAGGGCTGCGCACCGATTTCGGCGGCAACGTCAACTTCCACGTGCAGCTGCCGTCGATGTGGTGGATTCACACCGGGATCAGCAGCAATGGCTGGCTCCCCACCTTCGACGATCGCACCAGCCGCGGCGGCCCCGCCGTGCGCAACTCGAAGAGCATCAACCCATGGCTCGGCTTCGAGGGTGATTCGCGCAAGCGCATCACGCCGTACTTCTTCACCGGCGCCTTCCAGGCCGATGGCAATCGCTCGCACGGTTTCTACGTCGATCCCGAGCTCGACTTCCGCGCCTCGGATAGGCTGACCTTCTCCGCTGGTCCGCACTTCCAGCACGACGTCAACGACGCGCAGTGGTTCAGCCGCTTCGACACCATGAACGCCGACTCGACGTACGCGTCGCACTACAGCTTCGCTCATCTCGACCAGCGCACGCTGTCGATGACGACGCGTCTCGACTATACGGCGACGCCGGCCCTCACTTTCCAGGTCTACGTCGCGCCGTACGTCACCGTCGGGCATTACACGAAGCTGCGCGAGCTGAACGACCCGCGCGCCGCCTCGTACGCCGACCGCTACAAGCTCTACACTCCGTTCGACTATGCCGACACCACCGCCTACGTCGGCTACGACGCCAGCGCCGGCGACTTCAACTACAAGGCGCTGAACACCAACGCCGTCGTGCGTTGGGAGTATCGTCCCGGCTCGTCACTCTTTCTCGTGTGGCAGCAGGGACGCGAGCAGTCCGACCGGAACTACGGTCAGTTCGCCGCCGGGCGCGATTACCGCGACCTGTTCCGGTCACACCCCGACAACACCTTCCTCATCAAGGCGTCGTACTGGCTCAGCCTGTAGCGCTCAGGCCCGCTGGCCACGCACGCTGAACGTTAGGCAGCCGCCGGCGCGCGCCGGCGATCAGAGGAGTGGCAGCGATCGCTGCCGCTCCTCTGTCGTTTCGAGCAGCTCGTATCCGGCGACCTCGATCGCCGCGCGCAGCGAGTCGACGGTGGCGCGGCCGTCATGCTCGATGATCGCGCGGCCGACGACGACCTCGGCGGTGATGACGCCGGGAACCGCCGCCAGCGCGGTGTACACGGCTCGCGCGGAGTGGACCGAGCGCATCCCGCCGATGATCGTGGTCATGATGAAGCGAGGCACGCGCACAAGATAATTCGCCGCCACGCCCTTCCGTCGCGTGGTGAGAGGTGGCGAAGTTTACCGCGTACCCTCGCCCCGGCTCTCATGACTCGTGTCGCATTCCTCGGGCTCGGCGCCATCGGTGCTCCGATGGCCCGGCAGCTCGCCCGCCGCTTCGACCTCGCCGTCTGGAATCGCACCGCATCGCGCGCGGTTGCCTTCGCGTCGACGCATCACGGCGCGAGCCAGGCGCGAACGCCGGCGGACGCCGCGGCCGGTCGCGATTTCGTCGTCACCTGCCTGCCGACGTCGAACGAAGTCGAGCAGATCCTCGAAGGACCGACCGGACTTCTCGCCGGCCTGCAACGCGGTGCGCTCGTTATCGACTGCACCTCCGGTGATCCCGACAGCTCTCGCCGCATCGCGCAGCGTCTCGTGGAAGCGGGGGTTGGATTCATCGACGCGCCGGTGAGCGGGGGCGTCAGCGGCGCCGAGCAGGGGATCCTCACGGTCATGTGCGGCGGCAGCGCGGCGAACGTCGAGAAGGCGCGGCCCGTGCTCGAGGCGTTCGGCCGAAAGATCGTCCACTGCGGTGACGTCGGTGCCGGCGACGCGATCAAGGCCGTCAACAACGCGATGCTCGCCGTGCACATCTGGGCGGCCGCCGAGGGACTCGCCTCGCTCAAGAAGTCCGGCGTGGATCCCAAAATCGCCCTCGACGTCATCAACTCGTCGAGCGGCCGCTCGAACACGTCGGAGAACCTGTTCCCCGAGCGGGTGCTCACGCGCGCGTTTCCCCGGACGTTCAAGCTCGCGCTGCTCGACAAGGACCTCCGCATCGCCGCCGACTTCGCCCGCGCGCAGAAGGTCTCGTCGCCATTGCTGCAGCTCACCTCGGAGCTCTTCCGCGCCGCGCGGCTCGCGTTAGGCGAGGAGGCCGATCACGTCGAGGCGGCGAAGCTGGTCGAGCAGTGGGCGGGCACCGAGATCCGATGAGCGCGACCCGCATCTCCGGCTCGCATCCGAGCCAGCATCCCGGCGCCGCCGGGATCGCCGAAGTGCGCTCCCACTTCCCCGCGCTCGAGCGCCGCCACCTCGGGCACCCGGTCGCCTACTTCGATGGGCCCGGCGGGACGCAGGTTCCGCGCGCGGTGGTGCAGGCGATGTCGGACTACCTGCTCCATCATAACGCGAACACCCACTGGGCCTATCCGACCAGCGTCGAGACCGACGCCATCATCGCCGGCGCGCGGGAAGCGCTCGCCGACTTTCTCAACGCGTCGCCCGACGAGATCGCGTTCGGCCAGAACATGACGTCGCTCACCTTCCACCTCGGCCGCGCGTTAGGCAGGCGGTGGGGGAAGGGTGACGAGATCGTGGTGACCGAGCTCGATCACCGCGCCAACGTCGACCCCTGGCTCGCCCTCGAGCGCGACCGCGGCGTCACCGTCCGCTTCGCCCGTGCCGACGAGACGGCCGGCACCGTCGATCTCGACCACCTTGCCAGCCTCCTCGGCCGGAACACCCGGCTGGTCGCCGTCGGCGCCGCCTCGAACGCGTTAGGCACGATCACCGACGTCGCCCGCGTCTGCCGCCTCGCCCGTGAGGCCGGCGCCCTCAGCTTCATCGACGCGGTGCACTACGCGCCGCACGACCTCGTCGACGTGCAGGCCATCGGCTGCGACTTCCTCGCCTGCTCGGCCTACAAGTTCTACGGTCCGCACGCCGGGGTCCTCTTCGGGCGAAAGGCACTCGTCGAGGAGCTCGACGTGCCCAAGCTGGAGCCAGCGCCGGATAGTTCACCCGAGCGTCTCGAGACCGGGACGCAGTCGCACGAATCGATGGCCGGCTCGGGCGCCGCGGTGGATTTTCTCGCCAGCCTGGGCAACGGCCCGACGCGCCGCGCCCGCCTCGAGCGCGCCTTCGCTGAATTCCA
>JAICUE010000352.1 GCA_025936015.1 Gemmatimonadaceae bacterium | reverse complement strand
GTCCTCCTGCCGCAACGACAGCTTCTCGCCGCCGGCAATCAGCAGTTGCTCGCGCACCAGATCGGTGCCGGTGATGAGCTCGGTGATCGGGTGCTCGACCTGGATGCGCGTGTTCATCTCGATGAAGTAGAAGTGCCCATCCTGGTACAGGAACTCGAACGTGCCGGCGCCGCGGTAGCCAATACGCAGGCAGGCGTCCACACACACCTTGCCGATGGCCGCGCGCTGCTCGGGGGTGATGCCCGGCGCCGGCGCCTCTTCCACCACCTTCTGCTGCCGGCGCTGCATGGAGCAGTCGCGTTCGGCCAGATGGATCGCATTGCCCTGGCCGTCGGCCAGCACCTGCATCTCGACGTGCCGCGGGTTTTCCAGGTATTTCTCCAGGTACACCTCGTCGTTGCCGAACGCCGCCTTGGCCTCGGCCTTGGTCAGGGTCACGGCATTGGCCAGATGCGCCTCGGTGCGCACCACGCGCATGCCGCGACCGCCGCCGCCGCCGGAAGACTTGATCAGCACCGGGTAGCCGATGTCGCGCGCTATGCGCATGTTCTCTTCCACGTCCTCGCCCAGCGCGCCGCCGGAGCCGGGCACGCACGGCACGCCGGCGGCCTGCATGGCGCGGATGGCCTGCACCTTGTCGCCCATGGTGCGGATCACGTCGGCGGTGGGGCCGACGAAGATGAAGCCGCTCTGTTCCACCTGCTCGGCAAAATCCGCGCGCTCGGCGAGGAAGCCGTAGCCCGGATGGATGGCGTCGGCGCCGGTGATCTCGGCGGCGGCGATCAGGCGCGGGATGCGCAGGTACGAGTCGCGAGCCGGGGCCGGGCCGATGCAGACGTCGTCGTCGGCGAATCGGACGTGGAGGGACTCGCGGTCAGCCTCGGAGTAAACGGCGACGGTCTGCACGCCGAGCTCGCGGCAGGCGCGAATCACCCGCAGCGCGATCTCGCCGCGATTTGCGATCAGAACTTTCTTGAACATTCTGCGGCAGCCTTACGCGGTTGAGTCTTGTTCGAAGCCGCTCCAGCTCGCGTCGCTCGTGCCGGCGACTCCCTGGACGCGGAGCGCGAACTCGCTGGGGTTCGTCGCATAGAACACGGCGCTCTCGTAGGAGATCACTCCCTTCGAGTACCAGTGCATCAGCGACTGGTCGAAGCTCTGCATCCCGTACTGCACCGTGCCTTCCTTGATCAGGTCGGGGATGCTCAGCGTCTTCGTCATGTCGCGGATCTGGTCGCGCACCGCGGCGGTGTTGATCAGCACTTCCGCCGCGGGGATACGACCGGGCTTGTCGGCACGCGGCACGAGTCGCAGCGAGACGACCGCCTGCAGTGCGCTCGACAGCGCGAAGCGGACTTCAGCCTGCTGGTGCGGCGGATAGAACGAGAGCACGCGGTTGATGGTCTGCGTCGCGTCGGTCGTGTGCAGGGTGCTGAAGACAAGGTGGCCGGTGTCAGCCGCCTTGAGCGCGGTGTCGAGCGTGTCGATGTCGCGAATTTCACCGATCAGGATCACGTCCGGATCCTGGCGCAGCACGCGGCGGAGTGCCTGCGTGAAGTTCGCGGTGTCGGTGCCGACTTCGCGCTGGTTGATGTGGCAGTTGATGTCGCGGTGGAGGAACTCGATCGGGTCCTCGACCGTGATGATGTTCGCGTGCCGCTTCTCGTTGATGTGCTGGATCATCGCCGCGAGCGCGGTCGACTTTCCCGAGCCGGTGATGCCGGTGACCAGCACGAGACCACGGGGGCGCAGCGATACTTCCTCGACGACCTTCGGGAGGTTCAGCTCTTCGATGGTCTTCGCCTGATACGGAATCGATCGCAGTGCGTACGCGATCGTCCCGCGCTGCTGGTAGACGTTCACGCGAAAACGACCGATGCCGGGAACGCCGATCGCGAAATCCGCTTCCTTGTTGTCGGCGAACTCCTTCACCTGCTTCGGCGTCATCACCTGCTCGGCGAGCGACTTCAGGTCTTCCGGCCGCATCGGCGGAAGCTGCAGCGGCGTGAGGTCGCCGTTGACTCGCAGCGTGGGCGGGCGACCGACCTTGAGGTGCAGGTCGGACGCGTTCTGCTGGATCATCTGCTGGAGGATCGCCTTGAAGTTGAAGGCGGCTCCGGTGGGCTGCGCCGCGGCGGGGGCAGCGGCCTGCTGATTAGCCATTCGGATCGATGCGGAAGAGAACCTGTCCGTATTCGACCGGGTGCGCGTCGTTCATCAAGGTTTCCTTGACCACGCCGCTGTACTCGGATTCGATCTCGTTCATGATCTTCATCGCCTCGATGATGCAGAGGATCTGGCCCTTCTGGACGCGGCTCCCGACGGTGACGTAGGGCTTCGCGCCCGGCTCCGGTGCGCCGTAGAAGGTTCCGACCATCGGCGACTTCACCTCGAGGAGCGTCGATGCCGCGGCCTTCGGCGGCTCGCTCTCGGCGATGGCCGCCATTCCTTCGGCGGGAGTCGGCCGCGCGGGCGCGAGCGGCGCGGCGATCATGGCGGGCATCGGTGCGGCCATCTGCACGGTGCCGCGCTGCGTGGGACTCTTCGAGATGCGGACCTTCATCCCCTTGTCGGAGGAGATCTCGATGGAGTCGACCGTGGAATCGTCCACGATCTCGATCAGCTTCTTGAGGTAGCGGAGGTCGATCATAGCGTGTCGGAGACGCCCGGTGTCACCCGAGCTCGATCAGCTCGCGTGGAAAGCGTGTGAGCAAAAGCGGGCCGCGAGTCGCGAGATGCACGTCGTCCTCGACGCGAACCCCGCCCCAACCCGGACGATATATCCCGGGCTCGATGGTGACCACCGAACCCGGTGACAATGCAGCAGCCGCGGTACGCGCCAATCGCGGTGCCTCGTGCACCTCCAGTCCGATCCCGTGACCGAGGCTGTGCCCGAACAACGGGCCAAAACCGCACCGCTCAATGTAGTCACGAGCGAGCGCGTCGGCATCCCGCCCGAGCATTCCCACTCTTACGGCCGACGCCGCCACCCGGTTCGCCTGGCGCACCACGTCGTAGACCGCGCGTTGCTCCTCGGTCGCTTTCCCGACGACAAATGTTCGCGTGATGTCGGAGCAGTAGCCCTCGACCTCGGCGCCGAAATCGAGGAGCAGGAAGTCGCCGTTCTTCAACTCGCGGCGCGAGGAGCGCGCGTGCGGCAGCGCCGAGCGCTCACCGCTCGCGACGATCGTCGGAAAGGGAAAGCCCTCGCTTCCCGCGTCGCGCAGTGCTTTCTCGAGGACGCCGGCAACCTGCAGCTCGGTCATTCCCGGACGCAGCTGGGGAACCGTCACCTCGAGGGCGTTGCAGGCAACGTCGGCAGCGCGCTGGATCAGCGCGATCTCTCCGGTGTCCTTCCGCTCGCGCAGCGTCTCGACCAGGTCCACTGACGGCCGCCACTGCCAGCGGGCGCCAGCCTCGAGCAGACGCTGGAAGTCGCGGTGCTCGATGTGCGCCGACTCGAAGCCCAGCACTTCGAGATTCGCCAGCTGCGGGAGAATCGCCCAGAGGCGGGTCCAGAGGCTCTGCGCCTCGATGTGGACGTGCGCATGCTGCCCGACTTCCTCACCGGCCTGGGTCTCATAGCGGAAGTCCGTGATGAAGATCGCGTCGCGCTGCGACACGAACAGCAGCGCGCTCGAGCCGGAAAATCCGGTGAGGTAGCGGATGTTCGCCATTCCGCTGAGCAGCACGCCATCGAG
>JAICUE010000304.1 GCA_025936015.1 Gemmatimonadaceae bacterium | reverse complement strand
CGTCTTCTGCTCTTCGATCAGCTGGGCCGTCGTCGACGAGATCGCCGTCCGCGGCTTCGCGCTCTGGATGAAGTTGAAGGCGAAGCCGAGTCCCGCGTACGGACGGAGCCAGCCGTATGCCTTCGGGAAGATCATCGCCGCTGCCGTGAGGCGCCGGTTGTCCTTGATGTCGAGCAGGTACGACCCGGTTTCATCCGTCAGTCGCGTCGTCGCGTTGAAGTACGCCTGGTCCAGTGACAGATACAATCCGCCACGGTCCCGCGTGATCAGCGTCTCACCGCCGAGGAAAGGCGCCTGGCCGTGCGACGTCGTCGTCGTCCAGTAAGTCATGTTCCCGGCCTTTGCGCCGAAGAACCAGGAATCCTTGAAATACCTCCCTTCCTGCGCCGCGCCGATGCTGGGCACGAAAGCGAGTAGAACGAGCCCGGGGAGCAGGCGACGGATCGAGCGCATAACGGAGTGCCTCGCGATTGGGTTCAGGTCGACACCCCCGCGGATGACGTGCGCCACCTGACGGGGAAATTTCAGCGCTGCATCGTCGAGGCTCCCTCGCCGAGCAACGCGTTGAACAACATCTTGAACGTGCCATACGACTGGCCGCGATACTGCACGCGGAAGCCGAACATCACTACGCGCCCACGCCCCACCGGCACTTCGACCGCTGCTGCTTTCCCCGCGATCGCGCTGCCGCCCTGCAGGTATCCGCTCAGGAGGATGTCGGACTCGCGATCCGGATAGCGCGCGATCACCTGCGCCGCCGATCCCGCCGGGACGTCGAACGTCACCGAGTTGGTGAAGTACACCGCCGCCGTATCGCTCATCCCGCGCGCTACATATCGCGCTCCATCCACCAGCACTCGCAGTATCGATCCCGGTGCGTACAGCGACTGTGCCGCACCAGGTGCTTCATTCTCTTCCTGCTGCCGCGGTACCGTGATCCGTCGTACCGCAACCTTCAACGCCGACGTTGCGAACTCGCTCGCCCGGTCGAGCAGGACCAGCGTCCCACCGCCGCGGGTGAATGCATCGAGTTCCGCAACGCCCGCATCACCAAGACCCCCAGCGTACCGCGGAGGCACCTGCGACGCTGACATTCCGTCGTGCATCTCACGGAAGCTCATGTCAGGGACGAGGATGACGTCATACTGGTCACGCAGCTTGCCGGCGCGCACCATCGAATCCGTCAGCGACACGAATGGGATGCGCTCCTGCTCGAGTACGAAGCGCGTCCAGCCCTCGTCGATGTCCGCGGTCCACGGCTTGTACATCGCGATCCTCGGCAGGCGACCGATCGTCGCGCCCTGCGGCATTGCCGCCACTCGCGTCGGTGCGCATCCGACGATGGGCGACTTGCCGGTGATTCGCGTTATGAAACGAGCACCGTCGCCTGCGCCCGTGATCGCCACTCGTTCCCCCGATTTGAGCGCGTCGACGACGAGTTCGTAGCTTCGCGTGTCCGACGCGTCGAGCGACACATAGGGCCCATTCCCCGTCGCGCCACAAGACGACGCCGGAAAGTCGGGCGCCATCGCACTCGTCGCCGTGATCGGCGACGTGATCGCCGTGTCCATTCGACTGACACTCACTCCCATCTGCAACGGGAGCGTCCACCCCGCGACGTCGTACGGCTTCTCGACCGGTCCGCCGGGATACCGCTCCATCTTCGGGAAATGCTGCACCTCGAAGAGATCCATTACGTGGGCGCGATACGGCTGCGCGAGTGGAATGAACACGTCGCTGCTCCCGGCGATCGTTCCCATCTCGATGCCGCCGTACCGCAGCGCCTCGAGCAGGCGACGCGACGCTTCCGGATCGCGCCCGGCGCTCACCCGATACGCATATGGATCGCCCTTCTCACCCGCACGCACCGCCTTGCGACCCAGCGCGATGAAGTTGCGCACGTATTCCGCCCGTTGGTCGGACGCGAGCGTGACGAGCGCCTCGGCGGCAATCAGCTCGTAGTCGATGATGTCACGCTGCCGCCACACGCCCCCCGGCCACGGGTTCGGGAAGTTGACGCGCCGCTCGTAGCGAGGCAGCCCCCGCTCTCCACCGACCAGTTGCCCGGGTGCGATCGTGAGCGGTGTCGCGATCCTCACGCTCGCCGCTTCGGTCAGCAGTCCGATCATGTTGTGCCGCGTCGGTGCCGAACGCGCGCCTCCATGCCACCAGAGGTCGTACGTCGCGCCGTCGCCGACTCCGGATTTCCCTCGCGACTCCAGCTCCCACGACATCTTCGCGCCGATCTGGTTGATTCCGCGCACGATCAACGGATCGACGAAGGGATCGATCGGGTCGACGTGTGGGGGCACCGTGATGCGCATCCCATATGAGCCCTGCTGATGCACGTCGTAGAAGATCTCCGGAAACCACGATTGGTAGAGCATCCGCGACACGAGCCGCGTCTCCTGCTGCGTCACCATGTACCAGTCGCGATTATCGTCGTGCCCGACGTAGTGATGGTAGAGCCAGGGCAGCGGTCCTCCCTCCCACGGCGTGCCGATGCTGGCCCGGTACCACTCGGTCACGAGCTGCTCACCGTCGGGATTCATCGACGGGATGAGCAGGACGACGACGTCGCGCAGCGCGCGCTGCAACGTGTCGTTCGTCGCCAGCCGGTACGCCAGCTCCATCGACATCTGCGACGACGCGATCTCGGTCGCGTGGATGTTGCATGCGATGACGATCACCGTCGGCTGCCCCGCAATCGCTTGGGCTTCCGCCGAAGAACTGAGCTTTCGTGGATCGGCGAGCATCGCCTGCGTCGCGCGGATCTTCGCCAACCGGGCGATGTTCTCCGGCGTCGAGATCGTTGCGACCACGAACGGCCGCTTTTCCGTCGTCGGTCCCAGCGTATCGACGCGGACGGCTGGCGACGCCGCGGCGAGTGCGCCAAAGTACCGCGTGATCTGCGACCAGTCCGCGAGTACCCGATCGGCGCCGATCTCGAGCTTCGTGATTGACTCGGGCGTCGGCACGGTCGTCTGTGCGCCGAGCGACGTACTCGCGCAGAGCACGCCGGTTGCGATGGCGAGATGTATGCGGGTCATCCGATTTTTCATGGCCAAAGGGCGCGTCCTCGATGTGAACACGCGCGACCGGAGCATTTTGCGGCCCCGCACACGCGGTGGCCAGCACGGCGGGAGGAGATCATGAACACACGACCGGCGCCGCGCGCCGAGCACTTCAGCACCGCGGTCCGCGGCACGATCTTCGGCAAGCGTGGCGAAATCGCCCGCCGGCTCAATCCAGGCGACAGCTTGCTCCTCATCCCCGACCCGCCAGGCGTCGATGACCCGTCAGTCTGGGTTCACGCGCGCGGCGGTGACGTACTCGGCCATCTCGCTCCCGACGTCAATCTCTGGCTCGTCCCCTGGCTGCTCGCCGGCGGCCGCTGTCACGCCACCGTCGCCAAGATCAACTCCGAGGACACTGAGAGCTGGCGCAGGATCATCATCGACGTACGCCTGATAGCCAATCCCGCCTAACGCAACACCCCGAGTTTCTTCCCGACGCGCACGAATGCCCGCACGGCCAGGTCGAGATCGTCGCGGCTGTGCGCGGCGCTCACCTGACACCGCACCCGCGCCTGCCCCTGCGGAACGACCGGAAATCCGAATCCGGTCACGAACACCCCTTCGTCGAGCATCATGTCGCTCATTCGGATCGCGTCCGCGGTCTCGCCGATGATGATCGGCACGATCGGCGTTTCCCCCGCCAGCGGCTTGAATCCCGCCTCGGTGATCGCCTTGCGGAAATAGTCGGCATTGTCCTTCAGCTTCTTCACGCGCTCCGGATGTGCCTCGATGAACTCGACCGACGCCAGCGCGCTTGCCGCGACCGTCGGCGGCAGCGCGTTCGAGAAGAGCTGCGGCCGCGAACGCTGAGTAAGCAGGTCGCAGAGCGCCGACGGTCCCGCCACGAAGCCGCCCGCCGCCCCGCCTAACGCCTTCCCGAGCGTCGACGTGATGACATCGACTTCCCCGAGTACGCCGAAATGTTCGGCGGTCCCGCGGCCGTGCTTGCCAAGCACGCCCGTCGCGTGCGAGTCGTCCATCACGACGATCGCGTTGTGATCGCGAGCGATCTCGAGGATCTCGGGCAGCTTCGCGATCGAGCCTTCCATCGAGAAGACGCCATCGGTCCAGATCATTCGCCGCTTCGCCGACTTGTTCGCTTTGAGCTTCTCGACGAGGTCGTCGAGGTCGCCATGCTTGTACACCCCCGTCGTGCACTTCGTGATCGACTTCGCCAGGCGGATCGAGTCGATGATCGACGCATGATTCAACGCGTCCGAGACGACG
>JAICUE010000337.1 GCA_025936015.1 Gemmatimonadaceae bacterium | reverse complement strand
GCTGATGCAGCAGGTCTGGCGGTACAGTGTCGGCGTGACTTCGCGCACGGTCGATCAGCACGTTGCGCGGCTGCGGAACAAGCTGGAGCCCGATCCGGCGCAGCCTCGGCATCTGATCACGGTGAGGAAGGCGGGGTACCGCTTGCAACGGTAGCTCGGCTTCTTGGACCTGAGCGCTTCGGCTGGCCACCACATGAAAGAAAGCGGGGAGCCGGTAGCGAGGCAGCTGCTACGCCGAGAGCTCTCGGGACGCATCGCGTCTCGTCGTCTTGGGTCTTGCCGTTTGGGTCGGCGCAACGACGCGACACCAGCTCGCTCCTGGCGTAGCTGCTCAGCAGCTAAGGGCTCCGCGCTTCAGTACTGTTGGATGCAGCGGAAGCGGCCGAGTACGAAAATCCGCGAAAAGCCGTTGGCGTAGCAGCTGAAAAGCTTGCAAGCTGCCAGCTTCAGTTCATCCCATTGCCGGCCCCCGCTCCCGAGGCGCTACGGCGATGGTAATAGAAGTCGTATTGGGTTACCCACGACTTCCCCCCATCCGGCGTGGTCTCGGAGTGTTGGCGGACGGTCGCGCTGTCGATCGGGGTGAAAGTGAGCCGGGCTGCGGGAATGCTGCCGGTGCTGTCGTTCACGAGAAATACGAGGCTCGGGCCGTCCACTCTGCTCGAACGGTACTCGGTGACTCCGCCGTCGGCACCGATCCAGAACTGCTGCCATTGATGGAGCCGAGGGTTGTAGGCATTGAGACTCTTGCCCTGACCGCCGCCGCGGCCGGTCCAGTTCTCGAGCAATGCGCAGCCCCGGCTCACAGACTGGATGACGCTGCTGCCGACGGGCGCGCCGCCCTGCGTCGTGACGTCCCACTCCCCGAGCCAGAAATCGAACCGGTGTCGCTCGGGTTCGGTGGTGCACGCGGGCGGACGCTGCGGAGCGGATGCGGCCGACTGGCCCTGCGCAGCTTGCGGCGGGGTGATGAATGCGCCGAATACCATCGCCAGCAGGAGGAGCGCAGCGCGCGGCCGCGCTAACCGATTTTCGCTCGGGTTGATTGGGTGACTCAAAGACATAGGCATCGGTTAACGCGGCTTTGAAAGCGCGCTGAGGTTGGGGAAATAGGGGGCGACGATGGGAAGGTTGACTGCCTGTCGCCACGCAATCCAGAGATCGCGAAGAAAGGCCTTCTCCATTTTGCGAAGCGCGGATAAGTGGCATCGCTTGGGGGTCCAACCGGGCCGCAAGCTCGCCAGCTTCTCCCGCTCGGCATCGTAGTAGGAGCGGTAGTCACTGCGACAGCGGAGCATCGACATGCCGACGAGAAAGCACGATTCGCGGGCGCGCGCGTCGTAACCCGCGCGTCCGCCCAATGCCGTTCGCCGCGGGGCGACGCGGGTGGCGGCGCCGGGCATCGACTCGAGACGGCCCTGACACTGCGACGCGCCCGCTTTCTTGTTGTGGGGGCCGGTCGGCTCGTAGCCGATCGGGTAGGCGACCTCGAGGCCGCAGACGCTGCATTTGTACGCGACGCCGGGAATCGTCCCCAACCCACAATATGCCCAGAAGGCCGATGGAGTCCGCGCACGAGTCACGTCCAGTCTCGACAGCAATCGCGCAGCGAGCAAATGACCGATTCCCTTGACGGTCGACAGCCACGGCCATGCGGGATGAAGAGCGATGGCGCTGCGCAGCGCATCGGCAGCGCTCTGCTCGTCGTCCATGGCGCGGCGATACGCGCGCTCGAGCAGCGATGGCGCGCCGGCGTGCCCGCCGGAGAGCACTTCCTTGAGGAGGGCATCCGCATCTTCTTCACCACTGCCCGTGCCGCCCATTGCCCTGCCCTGAAAGATCGCGCGCAGCCGCTCACCGTGCGCGATCCTGGTGCGTTGGGCTTCTTCATACAGCTGGTACAACAGCCGCAGCTCGGCCGCCTCATAGACGCCGTAGCTGGATTCGTCGACTTCCTGCACCGAGATGGCCATTGCAACGGGACGTTGGTGGAATACCAACGAACGCTACAATCGGGAACACGCCCCCAGTGTTTACGTCAGGTAAAGAATTTGTCCGCGCTCGGTTACCGCGAGCGGGCAGATTGGATCAGCCTCATCTGCAGCCATACTACTCGCAGCTGCGGGCGATCCGTTTTGCCTGTGGCGAGTTTGGAAAAAGCGAGACCGCCCGCCGCGCATAAGGGCGCGCCACCGAACAGCGACCTCTCCGCGAGTACAACTCCGCTACGCGAAGATTGATGCGATAGCTCCCCGGATCCCACGTCGCGCCATTTACCCAGCCCGCGGTCATCCCGCCACGGCCAACCAAGGTCATGGAGATCGTCTGCGCGGCGCTGCGAGCGGTGGAGATGATTGTCATCAGCAGCAACGCGATGGACGCGACACCGAGTGCGGAGGACGGAACGTTGAGCACTCGGGGTGGCGGGCGGATCCCGCTCGTCGTACCGAGCACGGCCCAGACGAGAAATACCGGCGCGCCGAGCAGCAGGACGGCGTCGAATGCGCTCACCACCATCGTCGCGACGATGGTGCCAGCGAGAGCGCACTGCGCGAGCACGGCGTCGGGATTCGCGAGCTCCCCCCACCGCCGCAGCGCGCGAAAGAACAGCACTGCGAACGCAGCGAGCAGCGCAATAGTAGGGAGAAAACCGCGCTCGGAGATGAATGCCACCCAGTCGCTGCTCGGCCAGGGATTCGCGGTCATGCCGTCGTCGGCGAGTGAGCGGTCGTTCGACGGCGCAAAACGCACGTACCGCACTGGCCAGTTCCCCGGGCCGACGCCAAAGACCGGGTTGGAGATCGCCATGCGCAAAGAGTTGGTGTACTGCGCCACGCGCCCGCGACCACTGCCTTTCTTGTAGTCGACCATCCCGCGAGCCGAGTCGAGATAAGGCGAATCGCTGTTCCAGTTGAGTGAGTTCGGCATGACGATGGCGACCATCCCGCCAATTGCCGCCGCGAGGCACAGCCGCGCAAAACGTCCGCCGACCAGGCCACCGCGCCAGTATTTGCGCGACGCAATCATCGGAATGAGAAGAATGACGATCGACGCGGCGACCGCGAGCCAGGCAGCGCGCGAGCGGGACAGAACCAGTGCCGCGCCGACCAGCGCAGCGCCGAGTGAGCCAAGTAGCGCGCCAACCGGGCGACGCGCGGTAACGGTGCACCAGACCAGACTTGGGAGACCAATCACCGCAATGTGCGCGACAAAATTCCGGTTTCCAAAGGTTCCGCCTGGAGCGCGGTTGGTGCTGAAGTAGTCCGTGTCGAGCCCGTAGGCCTGTGCGAGGCAGAGCGCGGCAGTGCAAACGGTCGCTATCGCCGCTGCAACAAGGATTGGACGGTAGGTCCCGGCACGCGCGACGGCGCGAGATCCCCAGAATATGATCGCACCCGAAACACTTATGGCGACTGACCGCTGCGCGACCCAGTGATTGGTGGCGAAGAGCGCCGAGGCGACACTCCAGAGCAGGAAGAAGGCGATCAGGCCATCGACGATGTCGAAAGTGAGAGAACGGCGTCGCACGATCAGCAGGATCGCGATTATGAGCGCCGCGGCGTGGAGCACCAGCTCCTTGGGCACGAAGTAGCGATCCAGCTCGAAAAGCTTGTACGGGAGCGCGATGATCATCGCGGTGATCACTCCCACTTCGACCACCAGTCGTATCAGCCGATCGGACATCCGGGAAATATGCACCGGCAAGGAAGCCACAAAAAAAGCCCCGCTCGGCTTCGAGCAGGGCTTTCCCCGTGGATCTGAGGACGTTTCCTCAGGTGCAGACGATCGCGCCCGAGGAGTTGTCGCAGGTCTTGGCCGACTGCGAGTGCGTCGCGGTCGCGGTCCAGGTCTGCGGCGGGCCGGCAACGATCACAGCGGTGATCGTCACATTCTGCGACGGCGTGAACCCGTT
>JAICUE010000586.1 GCA_025936015.1 Gemmatimonadaceae bacterium | reverse complement strand
GGAGCGCTTCCTCGACGCGATCGAGCCGCTGCGCAAGGCGGGAAAGCTCGGCGGCGTGCTGCTGCAGTATCCGCGCTGGTTTCTTCCCAATCCGCCGAACAAGGACATCATCGCCGAATCGGTGACGCGACTCGCCGCCGTAGGCGCAACCGTCGAGTTCCGCAACCGGATGTGGTTCGGGAGCGAGAAGTCTTCACAGTGGACGCTCGACATGCTGCGCGACCTCGACGCGACGCACGTCATCGTCGACGGACCGCAGGGATTGCAGAGCAGCATCCCCGCCATAACGGCCGTGACGACGCCACGGCTCGCGATGATCCGCCTGCACGGCCGCCGCACCGCGACATGGGAAGCGCCGAAGGTCCCGACGGTGGAGCGGTATCGCTATCTCTATTCGCCGGAGGAGCTCACGACCCAGGTCGAGCGAATCAGCGAGGTCGCCGAGCGGGCGCAGCAGACCGTGGTGTTCTACAACAACTGTTATGTGAATTACGGGACGACCAATGCGCGCGAGACCGTGGCGCGACTCGCTACGGTCTGACTAACGGCGTCGCCGGAATACGCGCCCTTCGCGAGAGACCGTCAGGCACCGCTGGCGCGCACCGAGCAGCACAGAGTCGGTGAGCAGGCAGCTGCACGGTGGGACTTTTTTTAAAACGGGGGGACGTTTTTAAAACGGCGGGATTTTTTTAAAAAGGAGGCACGGAGAACACGGAGGGTTGTGATGACAGCGGTACTGCACAGCTTTGTCATGGTTGTCATTCATGGCTCCTCTACAAGGCAGCTGTTCCTGGAGCGCTTTTGACAAAACCCTCCATGTGCTCCGTGGCTCCTGTTGAAAATCCGGTTGCGCGTCAGGCGCCTGTCGCTACCATCCCTGCTGCGTCGACATCGGCTTCCCGCTCTCGAGCAGCGACTTGAGGTCGCTGAGGATCCACAGCCAGCCGCCGCCCTCGCCCGGACCCTGCTTCGCGCCGGCGACCATCGCCGCGTGACCGGGCCGTCCGGTGAGATCGTGAATGACGCTGAGCCGGCTGACGCCGCCCCTTCCCTCCTCGATCTCGTACGTCAAACGCGTGAAGCCTTCGGCGACCATGCGCGGGTCCATCGCCATTCGCCAGGTCATGACGAGCTTGCGCGGCGGATCCGCTTCGATGACCTCGCCATCGACGACCGTGCCGGTCATCCCCATCGCCTTCATCCCGTCGTTAGGCATGCCGCGGAACTTCCCGCCCGGTCGCAGCTCGAATTCGTCGATCGTGCCGTAGCCGAAGCGCTGCGTCCATTCCGGCGTCGTGATCGCATCCCAGATCGCCTGCGGCGTGGCCCTGATGAAGATGCGATAGATCTGGGTCGTCGTGCTCGCTGCTGTCGGTGCCGTCGCGATGCTGCTCATGCGGAGTCTTTCTCCAGTCGGCGTTTCAGGTCGGTGAGCGCCGACACTCGGCGCTCGGTGAACTTGTCGATCCATCGGTCGTGGACGAGGCGAATCGGGACGACGTTGAGGAAGTGCAGCTTCTCC
>JAICUE010000100.1 GCA_025936015.1 Gemmatimonadaceae bacterium | reverse complement strand
TATAGCACGACGCTCGCCGTCGGCGAGCGTTGGCCGGCGTCTGCCGGCTTTTTTGTTTTCTTATAGCACGACGCTCGCCGTCGGCGAGCGTTGGCCGGCGTCTGCCGGCTTTTTGTATTCTGCCTTACGCTGCGACGCCTTCGCACCTAACGCGCATAGCGCGCGCTCGCCAGCTCCACGATCCGCTCGATCAGCGCCGGGTATGCCAGCCCGCTTCGCTCGGCCGCTCGCGCGAATTCTCCCGACTTCTCGAGATAGCAGTTCGGATTGACTTCGATCACGAAGATCTCACCCGCGTCCGTCACCCGCAGGTCGATCCTTCCGTAGTCTCGCAGCCGCAACGCCTCGAACGCTTCCACCGCGACCGCTTGCATCCGTCCTGCAAGCTCCGCATCGAGTCCGGTTGGAAAGACCGACTCGGTTCCGGCGAACTCCGCTCCCGCCCCCTCGCCATCGTCGCCCCATTTCGCGGCGTAGCTCGCGATCCTCGGCTTGTCCGATGGAAACTTCGAGAAGTCGAGTTCGATCACCGGCAGCGCTGTCACGCTCGCGTTGCCGAGTACCCCGACATAGAACTCCCGTCCTTCTACGTACTGCTCGACCAGGACAGGCGATTTGAACTCCTTCTGCAATCCGTCCATCGCCTCGAGCAGCTGCTTGATGTCGTGCACGACTGACTTCGCGGTGATCCCGAGCGATGCGTCTTCCTGCGGCGGCTTGACGATCACCGGAAAATTGAGGTCGCCCACCGAATCGAGTGCACCGCGAAAGACCGTCGCGAACTGTGGCGTCTTGATCTGGTGGAAGCTGAGAATCTTCTTCGTCAGCGCCTTGTCGCCGGCAACCATCAAGCCCGACGGACTCGATCCGGTGTAGCGAAGGCCGAGCAGGTTCAGTAACGCCGCGACGTTGGACTCGAGCGCGCTCTTTCCACCGAACGCTTCGGCCATGTTGAAGACGAGATCCGGCGCTTCACGCCGAAGCTGCGAGATCAGTGGTTCGACCTCCTCCGTGACGACCGCGCGAAACGTCTCGTGTCCGCGCCCGTGCAGCGCGTCCTCGAGCTGCGCGAGCACTGGATCCTCCGGGGGACCGGCGGCGTCGGTGGTATGCAGCAAGCCAATCTTCACTCTGATTCCTCACGTGGTACGCCATCGAGTGCGTCGGTGTAGCGGAAGTTCATCAGCACCGCGGTTCCGAACGCCGTCAGCTCGATCAGCGTAGATGCTTCGAGCCCTCGCACCCGCAACTCGAGTGCATCGCTTCGCTCGATCAGAAGATCGACGAACTGCCTGACGGCGACCGTCCCTTCACCGGTCCAGTACGCAATCCGTGATACGATCTCGCGACGATGCCGGCGGAGGAACTCGCCCGCGCTCTCACCGCCAGGTGCGCTGTCGGCTGTCGCGAAAATCGTTCGGAGGTCTCCGTCAAAGTGCCTGTGGTCGGTTGCCGGGATCGGGATCGCATCCCCGCGATAGTGCTCCTCCACCGTGTAGTTCATTGCCTCGACTGGCAGATCGTCAGGCGTGACCACCGGCGTAGCCGGACTCGCGCTGCCGACTTCGACCATGACTCGCTCCACATATTCCAGCTTGTCGAGCGCTTCCCATCCTGCATAGTCGCGCCGCCAGTCGAGCTCCGGTGTCAGCCACACGGCGAAGGTCTCCGCGAAATCTTCGTCCGGATGCTTCTGCGCGTACCAGCCAAGAATGTGGCGGACATATGCACGCGAGAATGGATCGGCGCGATAGCGCTCCCGGTACGGTCGCGAGTACGGGCCGAACAGCTGGCGCCAGTCGGCGCGGTCGTACAACCGATACGCGTAGTTGAACGCGTGTCCCGCCTCATGCCGCAGGTAGCGCATGATGTCAGTCTCGCTCTCCACCTCGATCGCTTCTTCTGCCTCGATGCGCGCCAGCCGCGAATCGGCGAGGTAGAACGGGACGCCGATGAGCGGTGTGTCGTCAGGGCATCCCCACTGATCGCTGAGATACACCGGCGGCATGAAACGCAAACCCTTCGCTCGCAGCTCCTGGTACAGTCGGTCGACGAGCTGCTCGAGACGCGTCCCTCTCAACGAGAGTCCGAGTTCGGAGATGCGCTTGCCGAGCAACGCGCGTCGCTCACCTTCCCAGTTGCTCTCGACGATTTCGGACACGCCGACGCGTCGAGCAAGCAGCATACCCGACTGGACAGCGCTTCCTTCGCCACCCTCCGAAACCATCGAAAAAAAAAGGGCGACGTCACCGAGTGACGTCGCCCTGACCTGATCTTCCTGACCCGCGACTACGCCGCGCGCGGTGCTGCTTCGATGTCAGCTTCCGGCGCCGGTCCCCAGACATAGGCCCAGAACCTCGGCGCCTGCTCCGCACGGCTGCCCTGAGAGATCACGATCCCGAGCGGCTCCATCGCCGTGCTCGATTCGGCTTGCTTCTTTATCATATAGTAGCTCCTCACGCATTGGGCCCCCGGAACGGTCGGGGACGCCCCTCTTATAGCACGTGGCGAGCCATCCGCGAAGTCGAAGTTAAATCGTTTTGATACAACAGGTTACACAAAAATGAAAACTCGACATCGAGTCGAGTGTGTCGTTTTGAAACGTGCGCTCTCGGCGTATCGTGTCCATACGCTACGCCACTTCCTTCCAGGCTACAAAAGTTCCCGATTCAGCGCTCCCCTCGATCGATACCCGCCATCCAGCGTAAGTCGCGACGAGCTCGTCCAGCACCGTTCGTCCTCGCCCGCGGGCTGGCCCTTCGACCACGTGGACCCCGCCGTCAGCAGTCGCGTCCTTCAGCAACGCGAGCGCGCGCGCTCGCTCGCTCTTCGACAGCGCCGCCAGCGCCGACAGCGAGCAGACGACCGCGCGCAACGGAACGTCAGGCGTGAACGAGCCAAGGTCGCCGACGAGCGCGCGCACACGCTCCGACAAACCCGCTGCCTCTGCTTCACTCAATACCCGCAGCAGCGCGTTCTCTTCTTTGCCGAGCGTAACGACGTCGCGTCCATGCGCCGCGAGAAGCAGCGCCGATCCCTCCGTGCCCGCACCAGCCAGGAGCACTGGACCATCCGCGCTTGGTACCACCGTTCGCACGACAGGCGCATCCGCTGTCAGTCCCCACCGCTCTGGACGGCGCAGCTCCGCCGCAGCCTTCAGCCGCCGGCGCTTCCATGTCTCGTATGTCGGGAGTCTGAGCCGGCTGAAGATCAGCCGGTCGACCTCTTCGCACAGCAGCAGCTCGGTCAGCGAGAACTGCGAATCGCGAGCGAGCACAGCGACTGCCTCGTCGCCGATGGCAAGCAACGCTTGCCGCGGAACGGACTCCTTGTAGTGCTCGATCTCTTCTTCGACGTAGAGCTCGTACTCGTGCTTGAGAGAGCGTGGTCGTCGTTGAGGCATTGCTGGCGAAGAGTGAGGCGGCGAATCTCCGCTCTAACGTAGGGAGACTCGATCGCGGCGCAAGTGGCACGGGCAGCCGAGTTCATCTGCCTTACGCTTCGCACTCATACGGGCTCGACGTGTACCGTCACCTCCGCGACCCCGTATGCGGCGGCGATTCTACTCTCCACCGCATCCGCGAGACGATGCGCATCGACCACCGACATCGCTTCATCCACACCGATCGTGACTTCGGCGAACAGCGTCCCGCTGGCCGTCAGGCGCGAGCGCACCGCCCGCACGACGCGCACGCCGTCCACCGCCACGATCCGCTTTCGCAGATCGTCCGGATCGACGCCCCGTTGGTCGACCAGAATTGGTACCGTTTCGCGTAGAATTCGGTAGCCGGTCCACGCGATGATCAGCGCCACCACGATGGCCAGCACCGCGTCGAGTCGCTGGTGTCCGAAGCGCGTGAGGACGAGCGAGAGCACCGCCAACCCGGTCACGTACACGTCACTCACGGTGTGTGCGGCGTCGGCCATAAGGAACGCGCTCTGGAGTGCGCGCCCGCGTCGCCGTTCGTACCAGACGACGAAGAGATTGACGAGCACGGTCGCCGCGAGCACGCCGATCTCCAGTCGGGTCGCGACCCTCGGCACGCCCTGGTCGAGCAGCTTGTGCACCCCCTCCTGGAGCAATTCGAAGCAGGTGATCGAGAGGAAGCCCACGATCCCGATCGCGCCCAGCGTCTCGAACTTGTCGTGCCCGTATGGATGATCATCGTCAGGCGCCTGCGCGGCGAGGCTGACGAGAAGGATGCCCATTACATTGTTCAGCATGTCGAGACCCGACTCGAGCGCTGCGCCGAGCACCGCGAGCGTGTCTGTGCGTATGCCGATGACGAGCTTCACCGCGACGACGAGCGCGTTCGCCGCGAGGATCGCCCACAGTGTCGCCCGGATCGCGGGCGCACGCCCGGCATCTTCTCCGGCGTCATGGTCTGGTCTGTTGGTCAGCGACACGGCTGCAATATCCGCCCGCGTCGCGGTGACGGTCAATTGCCGGCCAGAATCCCGTGCTCGGATGGTCGATGCCTGAATTGCCGGAAGTCGAGCGTGCAGCGCGGCGCATTCGCCGCGCGGTGGTAGATCACACCATCGCACGCGTCAGGCTCCTCCATCCAGCGTTCCGTCGACGTATCTCCACGCGCGCGTTGTCTGCTCTCCGCGGCCACCGCATCGTCGCGGTCCAGCAGCGAGCGAAGCACCAGCTTCTCGTTCTCGACGACGGCCGTGCGTTGCACGTTCATTTCAGGATGGCCGGCGATTGGGCGATCGACAACGTCGACGACGAACTCCCACGCTCCGCCCGTGCTGCTGTCGATTTCACCGACGGCACGCGGCTGCTGCTCGTCGACCCGCGTGCACTCTCTTCCATCACGTTGCTGGCGGCGGGCGACACCCCGTTCGAGAGCCTCGGCCCCGACCC
This sequence comes from Gemmatimonadaceae bacterium, assembly GCA_025936015.1. Lineage (GTDB taxonomy): Bacteria > Gemmatimonadota > Gemmatimonadetes > Gemmatimonadales > Gemmatimonadaceae > JABFXC01. Next base: position 3,319 of record JAICUE010000100.1, on the reverse strand, counting down.
ATCATCCCCCGAGTTCGACGCTGCCTTCGCTGCATCCCTGGCGCGACGCAACGCGCCGATCAAGCCTTCTCTGCTCGACCAGAAAGTTGCCGCCGGCGTCGGGAACATCTACGCGGCTGAGGCGCTGTGGGAAGCGCGCATCGATCCGGCGGCCCCCGCGAGCTCACTCACGCCGCAACAGGTGCGCGACCTTGCCGGTGCAATCCGCACGGTGCTCGATCGGGGGCGCGCCAAGCGCGGGCGCTACCGCGAGGATTCAACATCCTTGCGCGTTTACGGGCGCGAGGGCGAGCCGTGTGAGCGCTGCGCGACGCCCATCGAGCGGATCGTCCAGGCCGGCCGCGCTACCTCCTTCTGTCCGCACTGTCAGGCACCCGCGCGGCCAGTAAAACGACGCCCCGTCAGGAAGCGTTAGGCGCCACCCGTCGGTCCATCAGGCTTCAGCGGCATGGCGACGCGCGTGTCGCGTGGCATCTCTGCGACCCTTCAGGCGGTGGGCCCATATTCCGTATGCGCTCCCACCAATGGCGCAGGCGAGTGCTGCTGGAAAAAGTGCGCGCATGCCCATCGCTGTTCCAGCCAGGGATCCGAGGATCGCGCCGAAGAGAAAACTGAGCAGGATCGACGACAACAGGGCGATCTTCCACGCAGCGAGCCGGCGGTAGCGGATCCAGTGCCCGAGCATGACCCCGATGTCGGTGACGATCCCTGTTACATGCGTCGTCCGGATGACCAGCCCGTAATAGCTGCTCGCCATCGCGTTCTGCAGCCCGCACGCCATCGCGGCGATCGGGATGCCGAGTGAGAAGCCGTTGATCAACAAGAAGGTCGACGCAGTCAGCAACCCGGCCTCGAGCATCAGCGTCGCGCCGTAGCGCCGCCCGGGACGGAGCATCGCTTCGCCGATGATCGTCCCCGAGATGATTGCCCCGATCAGAAAGCCGACGATGATTCCGAGCGTGACCTTGAAGTCACGATGATCGGTGCTCGCCAGGTCTCCTCCCAATCGCGAAACCGCACCGGTCATGTGGCTGACTGGTACATGAAAGAACCCGAGCGCGACTGCATTCACGTAGCCGGCGACGGTCGCGAGTGACATGCCGCCGGCCATCACGAATGGCCGCGCCCTGATGATCGTCGGCCGCTCCGGCGGCGCGTTGGGGTTCGCGTATGGCATCGCTAATCCATCGCCTCGAGAAGCGCTCCCTTCAGGTAACCTGTCTCGGGGACCGTGAGCAGCTCCGGATGATCGAGTGGCTGTCCGCGGATTTCGCGCAGCACGATCCGCCGCCCGCTGTCGGCCGCCGCTGACTCGAGCATCTCGACAAAGAGAGCGCGCGACAGGTGAAAGCTGCAGCTCGCCGTGAATAACAGGCCACCGGGCGCGAGCAGCCGCATCGCCCGCAGATTGATGTCCTTGTACCCACGCAGCGCGCCGGCAATCGCCGAGCGCGATTTCGCGAACGCGGGGGGATCGACGACGATCGTGTCATAACGTTCGCCGGCCCGCTCGGCGTCACGAAGGAAATCGAAGGCATCCGCCTCGATAAAATCGATGTTGGTCAGTCCGTTTCGCCGAGCGTTCTCGCGCCCCCGCTCGAGCGCCGGCGCTGAGATGTCGAGCGACGTCACCGAGAGCGCGGAGCGCGCGAGATGAAGCGCGAATGATCCGTGGTAGCTGAAGCAGTCGAGCGCACGGCCCCGCGCGACGCGGCTCACGAGTGCGCGGTTCTCCCGCTGATCGAGAAAGGCTCCGGTCTTCTGTCCGTCCCAGGGTGCGGCGATGAACCGGACGCCGTCTTCCACGACCTCGATCTCGCGGGGCACATCGCCGGCGAGGAGAGACGTCTCCCGCGGCAGCCGCTCCCGCGTGCGCACTGCTGCGTCGTTGCGGGCGAGAATCCCATCGGGCGCGCAGTGCCGCTGCAGCGCGGCGACGATCGGCGCGCGCTCGGCTTCGAGCCCGGCGCTGAGGAGCTGGACGACGAGCCACCGGTCATAACGGTCGCAGATGAGCGACGGCAATCCGTCACCTTCGCCGTGAATGAGGCGATACGCATTCGCGCGCTCGCGGATCACGGCGCGGCGGGCGACCGCGCGGCCGATCGTCGTGTCCCACCATTCGGCGTCGATGATCGAGCGCGGGTCGCGCTCGATCATCCGCAGTGAGATCTCGGAGGCGGGACTCCACAACGCCCATCCGATCGGCTTGCCACGGAAATCTTCGACTGCGACGACGCCGGCTTCGCGCGTCGGGCGGCGTTCGATGTCGCTTCTGAAAATCCAGGGATGGCCGGCGGCGACACGACGTAATCCCTTTGGCGATATGCGGGCGGCGTTCATCGGTATCACAATAGTAAGCAGCGCCGTGCGTCTCGCTGGGGCCGTCAGCTTTCACGACGTGCTCGGACGCCGGTTCGATGAGGGGCGCGCAACGGCTCGTGCAGGGGATCGCGTTGTCGGCGAGAAGGACTTGCATTCGCGACTCGACCCGGATATCCTTCCCGCCCCTTTGGAAGGGTGGCGTCGATCGTCGCGGCTGCAGGAATGCGCAGTTCACCGACTTGATTTCGCCCTTTTGATCGGGTACATTTCAGACCTTCGCTTCGGCCGGAAAAACACGGTGCGAAGTTGATTGAAGCTGCTGTTTGACAAGTGATGGATTGAGGAATCGTGGGATGCGAATCCTCGTCGAGTCCGACGCGCAGGCCGTTAGGCGGCGTGTTGGAGTTTGACGAATGGTTGCATCGTTGATGCGCGTAGCTCTGCATTTGACTGAGGATCACTCAGAATTGCTACTGAGAGTCAAGCGAGCGAAGGCATGTGGGGGATGCCTGGGCACACGGAGGCGAGGAAGGCCGTGGTAAGCTGCGATAAGCCGGGGGGAGGAGCACACATCCAGTGAGCCCCGGATGGCCGAATGGGGAAACCCGGCAGTCCGCGAGGGCTGTCATCACGCTTTCGGGCGTGAAGCGAACCCTGGGAACTGAAACATCTCAGTACCGGGAGGAAGAGAAATCAACCGAGATGACCCTAGTAGCGGCGAGCGAACGGGTTCCAAGCCCAAACCGGTCTCCTTGTGGGACCGGGGTTGTAGGACCCACGGACGCGTCGGAGGACCCTAGCTGAACTCTCCTGGAACGGAGGGCCAGAGACGGTGAGAGCCCGGTAGGCGACAGGCGAATCTGACGTAGTGGAGTTCCTGAGTAACGCCCGGTACGAGAGGCCGGGCGTGAAGCTGGGGGGACCACCCTCCAAGGCTAAAGACTCCCGTGTGACCGATAGTGGACGAGTACCGTGAGGGACAGGTGAAAAGCAC
>JAICUE010000466.1 GCA_025936015.1 Gemmatimonadaceae bacterium | reverse complement strand
GCCGCGAGCGGGACGGCAGCACCGGCAAGTAGCGCCACCAGCGCGAGACGCGCGGCGACACCGGCAGAACAAGGACTCGTCATCGACTCCTCCATCGCAGTCAACTACGGTCGGGCCCGCATAGCGGCTCCCGACCACGTCTCGCATCCCACGCATGGCTCGGGCCAAACTGCTGCACTAATGCTGCAGCAACATTGCGAAAACGTGCTGCTTGCTGCATAAATGCAGCGTGAACAGGCGGGCAGAGCGTATAGAGCGCGGCACCGCCCCTACCTCAGCGCAACCATCGAGATGGCGCACATCGGACGGGACGCGGTCGCCGACACGCTGCGCAACCGCATCGTGAGCGGGCTCCATGTTGGACGGCTGCACGGCGGCGAGCGGCTGCCTAACACTCGCGCGCTCGCGGCGGAGTTCGGCGTCAACCAGCGCGTCGTGATGGCCGCGCTGCGGACGCTGGCCGACGAGGGATTCATCACGCTGCGTCCGCGATCGGGTGCGTACGTGCTGCCGCCGCACCCGGCAGTCGGCAGTTCGCTCCCCGACCTCGGCGCGTGGCTGGTGAACATGCTCGTCCAGGCACGCGCCCGCGGGCTTCCGCCGCGCGAGGTGTCGGAGTACGTGCGTCGCTCGCTCGAGACGCGACGCGTTCGCGCGGCGTGCATCGAGTGCAATCGCGACCAGCTCCATCTCCTCTGCTCGGAGCTGGCGAACGATCACGGCTTCGTCACCGAAAGCACCGAGCTCGATGATCTCCGCGCGAGCGAGCCACCGCTCGCGCTGCGGCGTGCCGACCTCCTGGTGACGACGCTCTTCCACGCGGCCGAAGTCGAGGCGACCGCAAAACGGTTAGGCAAGCCATGGATCGCCGTCGCGCTCCGCCCCGACACGATGACCGACGTCGCGCGCGGGCTGACGGAGGGCCCGGTCTATTTCATCGCCACCGATCCGCGCTTCGAGCCGAAGCTGCGGCGGATGCTCACGCCACTCGGGCCGGTGACCAACCTCCACGTACTGCTGATCGAGCGCGACGATCTCGACGCGATCCCGCGGGACGCGCCAACCTTCGTGATGTCGAGCGCGAACGAGTACCTGGCGGAGCGATACGGAGCGCGAGGGACGCCCGGCCGTCCGATGCACTCGCCGCGCAGCTTTTCGGATGCGACGGCGAGGGAACTGCTGGAGTTCCTCGTGCGGGCGAACATGGCGGCGCTGTCGGCGGGGGCGGCCGTTGGCGGACGGTGAGGCGAGAGTCGAGAGTCGACACGGCCTTGATAGTCGAGAGTCGACACGGCCTTGATAGTCGAGAGTCGAAACGGCGTGAAAGTCGAGGGTGAAACTGCGGGCGGGGAAAATACCAAACAGGGAATAAGTCAAATAAATATTTGACTTAAGCGGGGCTGGCGGATATGTTCGCGATCGGAGCTCAGCAGTCGATCGTTCAACATTCCGAACTGGTACCGGCCCATGCGTGCATCGGGAGTGGGATCGTCACATCGTCGCCGCGCGGGAGCGTTAGGCGGCCTGGCAGCGGCGTTCATCCTTGTCGCGGGCTGCGACTTCAGCGCGGCGGAGCCGGCCAGGCTCGACCCGGCGCTGGTCGGGCAGGGGAAGAGCATCTTCCGCTACGACAGCTACGGCGACGAGACGTTCTGGACCGACACCCTGCGAATGCACGAGGTCATCGCCGGGGGCGTGAGTCCGCGGACGGCGCTCGCGGTCGGGCTCAAGGTCGACGTCGACACCCTGCCGCAGGCGGTGCGCGACGCGATCACGGCGGGACAGGTCGACCTCGACGACCCGGCGACCACGGTCACGCTGCTCAAGCTCGGCGCCGTCGTCGGCGTGGTCGGTCACGTCGATGCCAGCGATCATCTCACGAGCGTCGGGATCACCTGCGCGCTCTGTCACTCGACGGTCGACAACAGCTTCGCCCCGGGGATCGGGCATCGTCTCGACGGCTGGCCGAATCGCGACCTGAACGTCGGCGCGATCGTCGCGCTCTCCCCCGCGCTCCCGCCGGCGACGAAGGCGGTGTACAACAGCTGGGGCCCGGGGATGTACGACGCCCGTTTCAACCACGACGGAATCAGCATGCCGACGGTGATCCCGCCGGCGTTCGGACTGCGCAACGTCGCGCGCGAGGTCTATACCGGTGACGACACGGTCTCGTATTGGAACCTCTATGTCGGCGTGACGCAGATGCACGGTCACGGGAGCTTCGCCGACGCCCGGATCGGGGTGAACGTGAACAACCCGCCGGACAACCTCACCGCCGCGAAGCTGTCCGCGCTTCGCGCCTATCAATTCAGCCTCGACAAGCCGGTCGCATCCAACTTCGACGCTCCCGCCGCGGCGCGGGGGAAGCTCGTGTTCGAGGGCGCGGGCCAGTGCGCGAGCTGTCACGTCGGCGCCGAGTACACCGACGTGAACAGCGGCGTGCTCCACACCGCTGCCGAGGCGGGCCAGGATCCGGCGTACGCCGAGCGGAGCGCGACGGGGAAATATCGGACGACACCACTGCGCGGGCTGTACCATCCGCCGCAGCTGGTC
>JAICUE010000565.1 GCA_025936015.1 Gemmatimonadaceae bacterium | reverse complement strand
GTGCTCGGCGCGGCGATGATGATCCGCAAGCGAGCGGTCGCGGCGGTGGTCAAGCGCGCCGCCTGGTTCGCGTTAGGCGCGGTGATCCTCCAGATCATCGTCGCCGCCTCGCTCGTCGAAACGCACCTGCCCCCGGTGCTGCAGTCGCTGCACCAGGCGGTCGGTACGCTCGTCTGGATCACCGTTGCCATCTGGGCGACGCTCGCCCATCGCGCCGCGGGGAGCGATCCGGCCGTCAGGCGCGCGGCCGCGCCCGACCCCCTCCCGAGCGACGCCGACCTCGATCGCACCGCGGGCACCGTCCGCCGCGTCGAGCCGGTGACCTCCGGCGCTCCACTCGTGCTGAGCGCGCCGGCGATCGACGCGGCCGCCGTTGCGCGCTTCGCCGACCTCGACCGCGCCGGCCGCAACTATGAATCCGCGATCGCGGCGCTGGTGGCAGAGGGTGAGGCGATCGCCGACAGCTTCGACGAATCGCTGGTCGTCGTGACCTCGGAGTTCGAGGCGGTGCACGACGACACCGTGCACGACGGCGCGATGCCTGACGACGCGGTCGTCGATGCGGCGGTCGTCGGTGAGACGGTCGTCGACGTGACGGGCCCCGAGGTGACGCCGCCTGACGAACCGACGCACGAAAGCGCGGTGCCGGCAAGCGCAGCACCACAGAGCACAGCCTCGCCCGCTCAACCGCCGGTCGAGGCGAATTACGCACAATATGTTACTAATTTCGGCGCGTTCGGCGACGTTCCTCCGGCGGCGGTAGTGGCGCCACTCCCGCAGCGTGATCCGGTCGCGCTGCCGGAGCACGTCGTCACCCCGGCGCAGCCGACTCCCGCGCTCCAGCGGCCGCATTCCGTCGCGGTGATCATCGCCCGCGGGGCGGACTTTTGAGCGGACCAGCGCCTCCAGCGCCCGCGTCGGTGCGGCCGCACTCGGTGGCGCGCGACCTGATCTCGCTCACCAAGCCGCGGATCATCTCGCTCCTGCTCGTCACCGCGGTCGCGCCGATGTACGCGGCCGGCCACCCGAGCCTGACGCTCGTCCTCGTCGTCCTCCTCGGCGGCTACCTGATGGCCGGTGGGGCGAACGCGGTGAACATGTACGTCGACCGGGACATCGACGACCGGATGTCACGCACGCGGTTGCGCGTGATTCCGAGCGGGCGGATGGTCCCGGTCGCGGTCCTCGCGTTCGGCGTCGCGCTGGCGCTCGCGGCGACGCTGCTGCTCGCCTGGTTCGCCAACATCCTCGCCGCCGCGATGGCGCTCGCCGGCTTCTACTTCTACGTCTTCATCTACACGCGCTGGCTCAAGCGCAGCACGCCGCAGAACATCGTCATCGGCGGGGCGGCCGGCGCGTTCCCGCCGCTCGTCGGCTGGGCCGCGGTCACCGGACGGATCGATCTCGCGGCGATCTACCTCTTTCTCATCGTGTTCTACTGGACGCCGCCGCACTTCTGGGCGCTCGCCTTGCTCAAGTCTCGCGACTATGGCCGAGCCGGCGTGCCGATGGCGCCGCTCGTCTGGGGGGAGCGTGAGACCAAGCGGCAGATGGTCTGGTACACCCTGATCCTCCTCCCGCTGACGATCCTCCCCGTCGCGTTAGGCGTCTTCGGCACGATGTACCTCGTGTCC
>JAICUE010000362.1 GCA_025936015.1 Gemmatimonadaceae bacterium | reverse complement strand
GCCTTGAACTTTGCTTCCCAGTCGAGCTCCACCTTCGCCGCAGCCGGCGAGAAGCCGCGGAGGTCAGTGACGGCGGGTGCGGCGGCGACGAGGATCAGCGCGGCCGGGAGGGCAGCGAGTGGAAAACGGCGCATCATCGAGGACGAGTGGCGAGGGTGGCGATCGAAGCGGGCGTGCACGGATGATGTGGCGCGAGCGCGCACCGCGCCAGTGAGCAAGGGGCGTATCCGGAGCGACGCGCACCGATCCGGGCGGGTTCGCCGCTGACGCGCTATCTTGCGTTACGGTTCAGTGCCGGTGGTTGCCGGCACACATCCACCCGAAGAGCACGACTGGAGCGGAGTCTCCTCACCCTGGCGAGAAAACCCAACTACGATTTCGAGAAGCGGCGCAAGGAACTCGACCGCAAGGCAAAGAAGGACGCGAAGCGCGAGGAGCGCCTTCAGCGCAAGCAGGAGAACGCCGCGAATGGCGTCGAGGGTGTCGATCCCGATCTCGAGGGAATCGTCCTCGGCCCGCAGCCGACGGCCGACGACGAAGCGGGCGACGCGGAGTAAGCGAGTGCGGGGCGCGCACGCCGCGCCCCGCTCGTGACCGGCAGCTATGGCACTCACCGCCACGATCTACAACTTCGACATCGAGCTCGCCAACGTGGACCGTGGCGTGTACGAGTCGTTCGCGCTGAAGGTCGCGCAGCATCCGTCGGAGACGAACGAATACCTGCTGACGCGGGTGCTGGCGTACTGCCTCGAGTATGCGGAAGGGATCGGTTTCTCACGCGGGCTCGCCGATCCTGAGGAACCGCCGATCATGGTGCGCGACCTCACCGGCGCGCTCAGGGCCTGGATCGAGATCGGCTCGCCGGATGCGGACCGCCTGCACAAGGCGAGCAAGGCGTCGCCGCGCGTCGCGGTGTACACGCACAAGGATCCGGCGCAGCTGAAGCGTGCGCTCGCCGGCCAGCGAATCCACAAGTCCGACGCGCTCGAGCTGTACGCGGTGGATCGCGCGCTGCTCGCCGAAATGGTCGCGATGATCGACCGGCGCGTGAAGCTCGCGATCTCGATCACGGACGGGCAGCTGTACGTGACGATGAATGGTACGACGGTAGGCGGCACGATCGAACGGTTCGCGATCGACGCAGCGTAAGGCAGCCGGTGACGCGCGGCGTAGCGGCCGGGTTAGGCAGCACGGCCCTGGATGGAGATCTCCGATGCGATTCAGCAAGTGGCGCAACCTGCTTCTCACCGCCGCGGCGACGCTCTGCGTCGCCAACGCCTGCTCCGACGACCCTAACGGTCCGCCAAGGAACACCGCGAACGTGACCGGCCAGTACCACGCGACGACGTTCAACCTGTCATCGGGTCAGATCACGATCAGCCTGCTGACGTTAGGCGCGTCGCTCGACATCACCCTTGCGCCGGACCAGACGACGAGCGGCCGGTTGGTGGTCCCGGCGGCGGCGGCCGGCGGCGAAGCGATCGACGAGGACCTGGCGGGAACCTGGCGGCAGAGCAACGACACCGTCTATTTCTCGCAGACGGCCGACACCTTCATTCGCGACGTCCCCTTCGTCGTTCAGGGCTCGACGCTGGTCGGCTCGGAGACCAGCGCCGGCGATCGCGTCGACGTGACTTTGAGTCACTACGGCCCGGACTGAGGCGCCGTCGGTCACCCCTCGAGGATGACCACCGCCCCCGCGCTCGTATCGGTATGGGTCAGCGAGACGTGGATGTGCGTCACGCCTAACGTTGCGGCGATTTCCTTCGCGAGGCCGTGCAGCAGGAGCGAGGGCTTGCCGTCCTCGGCGCGCTCGACCTCGATGTCGCGCCAGCCGATCGCCCGCGCCGCCTCCGTGCCGGCGAGCGCCTTGTAGGTCGCTTCCTTCGCGGCCAGTCGCGCGGCGAATGATGGCGCGGCGGCTGGATGGGCGCGGACGTACGCCGCCTCGCCCAGCGTGCAGAGACGCTCGAGTGCGCGTTCACCCTTCGCCTCGAGCAACCGCCGCGCGCGGGCGACGTCAACGAGGTCGATGCCGACGCCGATGATCATCGCGCCTTCCCCCACATCCGGCGCCAGAGACTCGGCCGCGGTCCGGGATGCCAGCCGACGACGAGTCGCGCGACCTCGGGCCAGCAGCGATCCGCGGCGGCGAAGACCGCGCGCGCCCTCATCGACCAGTCGCGCCAGCGCACGATCGCCGTCTCCATGCTCGCCGTCCGTAGCGCGCGCGCTTCGCCCTCGAGCGCTTCCAGCGCGGCGACGAGTGGAGCGAACGACTCGTCGAGCTGCGCCTCGAGCGCACGCTTGTCCGACGCGGCCTCACCCGCCGAGCGCTCGGCGATGCGATGGGCGAGCTCGTGATAGGCGGTGAGCAGCGCGCGACCGTCGAGCGCGGCGAGCTGCGCATCGGGTGCGGTGGCGCGATCGAGCTTGCGCCGCGCCGAGAGCAGCGGCTCGAAGTAGCGGCGTTGCAGGTCGTCGGCGCCGCGGCGGTGCGAGCCGAGGGAGCGGAGCGCGCGCGTCAGCTCGCCGGGCGCGGTGGCGCGGGCGACGATCTCGCGCGCCGCGGCCGCGAGCCGCCCCTCGCCGGCGAGGACCATCGTGCCGTCGGCGAACCAGAGGGTGAGCTTGCCGTCGGCGAAGCGGAGCCCGTCGAGCGTGCCTAACGGCAGCGGGAGGCGGCGGCCGCCGTCGGGCGAAGTGATCGCGATATCGTCGTCGGCGAGCTCGAGCACCACGTCGCCGCCGAGCGTCGCGCCGCGCCAGCTGCCGCTCGCGGCGACGGCGTAGCGCGCCTCCATTCCGCGCGGGCGATCGGTGTTCACCATTCCTTTTCGTCGAGATCGGCCGCGCAGACGACCGGCCGCTTGCCGGTGCGGCGTTCGTAACGCGCCATGAACTCGACCAGCGAGTCGGCGGTGTACGCGTCGCGCGGCAGTCCGATGACGCTCACCGCCTGTTCGATCTGTTGCGGCGTCCCTTCGACCTCGACGAGATCATCCATCCGCGGGTAGGACTCGAAGCGCACCGTCGCGCCGTGGAGCCTGAACTGCACGATCTCGCGGTCGATGGTGCGCGTCACCTGCATGCCTAACCGTTCCATCATCTCGCTCAACGCAGTTGCGTCGCCGACGCTGGTGCCGATCTCCTCGCGCAGCTTGTAGCCGTTGGCGGCGCTGGTCGGCCCCTTCCACTCGAGCGAAGCCTCGTTCGCCGGCCGGCCGGTGAACACGCGGATGCGCAGGACGTGATCGCGTCCGCGAATGGATTCGGCGTCGGTGTCCCAGCGACGATCCTGGAGGTAGCCCTCCTTCTCGAGCACACCGCCGTTCTCCTCGACACGCCGACGGCGCAGGGCGAGATCGTCGACGACGGCTTTGAGCTCGGTCTCGATCATTTCACGATCGCCGCGACGACCGCGGCGGTGTCAGTGAGGTCGGCAAAGGCAGCGTCGGCACCGTGCGACAGTAGCTCGGCAACATCATAACGGCCAGTCGCGACTCCGATCGCGCGGGCGCCGATGCCGCGGCCGCAGGTCATGTCGGCGGGGGTGTCGCCGATGACGACGAAGCG
>JAICUE010000190.1 GCA_025936015.1 Gemmatimonadaceae bacterium | reverse complement strand
TATCGGTGCGGTCCACCGTCAGCGCCGCGCTCACCGCCGCCAGCCGGAGATACTTGTCCGCTACCCGCTCGGTCAGCGCCGCGTCGCAGATGAGGAAGAGGCTGCAGAAGAACGCTGGCGCCGCGCGCGTCCGGCCCTGCTCGATCTGGTAGCCGAAGGTCAGCGGCGCGCGCGCCCACTGCTCGCGAGTCAACTGCGCGAGCAACCCGATCGGCGTCTCGCGCTCGTACTCGTTGAACTCCGAGCGCCGCTCGCTGTAGATCGTGAAGCTCGGCACGTTGCGCGCGCGCAGCCCGAAGAACACGGGCTGGCGATAGGTGATGCCCGTGTAGTAGTTGACCTCTCGCGCGCTGATCAGCGAATCCTTCGCTGCGTCGTAGCAGAAGGCCTTTCGGATGAACTCGGACTGCGTCGGATCACCGATCCCGAGCTTCGACACCCGCGCCGTCACATCGACGCGCCGGGCACCGCCGAGGAAGTTGCGATCGCCGTAGGCCACCTGGCTGCGAAAGCAGTCGATCGTTCCCCAGCCGACCCCGGCCTGCATCGAGCGCATGTCGCCCTCGATCAGCGACGCCTGCACGACGAGCAGCGAATCCTCCGCGCTCTGTCCCGGCGCCAGCCCGAGCTCGACGTGGCGATACGCGTCGGTCGCGTAGAGATTCCGCTGCGCCGCGACGAGATCCTTTCGCCGGTAGATCGACCCGCGCCGCAACCCGAGAATCCGCCTGACGGTACGCGACGAGATCTTCTGCCCACCGCGCGTGCTGTCGACGACGATGCGCACCGCGCCGATCCGCGCCAGGTGCCCCGGATCGACGTCGATGTAGTACGCGCTCGTCCGGGCGTCGCGCACGACGTCGTGGCCGACCGCGATCTTCGCCCCGGGATAACCGTTGTCGAGCAGTCGCGTGCCGATCGTGTCGGCGAGCGCCGTCAGGCGAATCTCGTCGTACGCGCCGCCGGTCGTCGTGTCGAGCCCACCGAGAATCGCGTTCCGGTTCTCGATCGAATCGAGCCCGGTGATCCGGAGCGTCGTCAGGCGGATCGGCAGCCCCTCGACGACGTTGAAGACGACCGCGACGCCATCGTTGCCGCGGCGCTTCACGACGGTGTCCACCTGCGCGTCCCAATAGCCGCGCAGCTTGTAGTACAGCTTCACCCGTGCGATGTCGCGTCCGAGCTCCTCGCGGTCGAGACAGCGCTTCTCGCCGAAGAACCGAAAGGCGCGCTTGGTGAAGCTCGACGTCGTCGTCGCGATGATCTGCGAGAGATCGTCGTCCTTGAGCGCGTGATTCCCCTTGAAGTCGAGGGATCGGACTTCCGGCTCACCGGGCTGGCAGGCGAGCAGCTGCGCGCGCAGCGCGCGCGGTGCCGCGATCAGCGACAGTCCGGCGAGCAGCACGAGCGAATAGCGCGGACCGGCGCGCCAGCGCCGGCGAGCGAACGACATCACACCCGGGCGCGTGTAGCGCGCGATCCCTCGCGGCTCGGCGGCAGGTCGTCACTCGTGCGCGCACCGGCGCGCCGCTTCGGCGCGAGCCGGCCGACTGGCTCGAGCGGACCGGGAACGAGCGGCGTGCGCTGCAGGAAGAGCGTCGCGACGTAGAACGCGACCGCGCCGACCGCGAGCCCCGCACCAATCGCCGGAAGCAGCTCGCCGCGACTCAGGTCGCGCCGATAGCTGTATCCCCGCTCGAATTTCGGCTCGTCCGGTCGCTGCTTCATCGTTCGTCCCATTCGTCGTTGCTACACTCGCTGCACCGCGATGGTGCCCGCGCCCTGCACTCGCGCCGCCCGCTTCGTCGCCGCCGCGATCTCGCCGAGCTTCGACGCCGACTGCCACCGCGCCGGCTCGACGATCAGCACCGCGCTCGTCATCTTCGCGAGCGGAAATCTGCGCGCAACCCCCTCGCGATCGACGCCGGAAAACTCGCCCGACGCCACCACGTCGGCCCCGATTATCTCACCAATCGTCTCGCGAAATCGGGCCGCGCTCGCCTCGGCGAGAGACTCCCCGCGTTCCTCGCGCGTCACGACGATGAAGTCGTCACCGCCGATGTGCCCGACGAAATCCCCCGCCTCGCCGCCTCCCGTCTCCGCCGCTGCCTCACGGAGCGCGCGTCCCGTCTCGCGGATCACCCGGTCGGCGGTCGCGAATCCGAAAGTGTCGGCGAAAGGCTTGAAGTTGTCGAGGTCGATGTAACAGACGGCGAATGTCTTTCCCTCCGCTACCCGCCGCCGCAGCTCGTCCTCGACCGCGCGCCCGCCGGGGAGCCCGCTCGTCGGGTTGCGATCGGTCTCCCGCTTCACGAGCCGCAGCATCGCGTCGACGCGCGCGCGCAGCTCGCGCGTGTCGAAGGGCTTCACGAGGTAATCGTCCGCGCCGGCCTCGTAGCCCTCGAGCTTCCGCTCCACCGCGCCAAGCGCGGTGAGCATCAGCACGGGAATGTGTCCGGTGAACGGATTCTCCTTCACCGCGCGACAGGTCTCGATCCCGTTGAGGATCGGCATCTGTCGATCGAGGATGAGGAGATCCGGCTCGCGCTCCGCGACCGCCGCGAGGGCGGCGGCGCCGTCGGCAACGATGCGGACCTCGTGCCCGAACGCCTCGAGGACGTCGCGCACCATCCGGCGCATGTCCTCGTGGTCGTCCGCGTAGATGATATGAGGCACGATTGACGCTGTACGGGAGAGGGCCGTAAGTTCTCCGGTTTCACGCACTTCTGTCAACCGTCGGCCCCCAGACCGTGCCCCATCTTCCCGCCCTTGCGACGCCGGTCACCAACCGCGGTTCGTCGATTCGGTTTGCCGCCGTTCTCTCGTCTCTCATCGCCGTAGCGACGCTCGCCGGCGGCTGCAAAGGCTCGGATGCTTCGCCGACGCGACATACGATCATCGACTCGCGCGACAACTACGACCCGCGCTCCCTCGACCCCGCGAAGTCGACCGACGTCCCCACCGGTCGCGCGGTCGGCTATCTCTTCGACGGCTTGACCCGCTTCACCCCCGATGCGCGCGTCGTGCCCGCGCTCGCGACGCGGTGGGAGATCTCGGCCGACGGGCGGACCTACACTTTCCATCTCCGGCCTAACGTTTTGTTTCATGACGGGAAGCCGTTCGTCGCCCGCCAGGTGCTGCACAGCTTCCAGCGGGCGCTCGACCCGAAGGAGCTCGGCGGACGCGGCTGGCCCCTCTACCCGATCCAGGGCGCGAAGGCGTTCGCCGACGGCAAGGCACCGACGATCAGCGGCGTCACGGTCCGCGATGACAGCACTCTCGTCATCGTCCTCGACGAAGCGTTCCCGATCTTTCCCAAGCTCCTGGCGATGCCGGTCGCGGCGATCGTCCCCGACTCGACACCCGCCGACTTCGGCGAGCATCCGATCGGCACCGGCCCCTGGCGGTTCGTCGAGTGGAAGCACGACGACTACGTGAAGTTCGCCCGCAACGACAAGTATTGGGGCGGACCGGCCGCCTCCGACTCGCTGATGGCGCGCATCATCGCCGAGCCGAGCACCGCGGTCGCCGAGTTCGAGAGCGGCAACGTCGACATTCTGTATATCCCGGAGTCCGACACGCGCCGCTGGGAGAACACCGACGAGCGGAGCGCGACGCTCGCCTCCGCGCCGGGGCTGCGCCTCTGGTACATGGCGATCAACACCACTCGCGGGCCGTTGAAGGATGTCCGCGTCAGGCAGGCGATCAACTACGCGGTCGACACGAAGACGCTGCTCGACCAGTTGATCGGCGGTCGCGGCACCGTTGCCGGCGGGGTGATTCCACCCGCGCTCGACGGCGGCGATTCGACCCGCCATTACGCCTACGACACGACGAAGGCGCGCCAGCTCCTCGCCGACGCGGGCCTGCCTAACGGGATCGACGTCGAGCTCTGGACGGGGCAGACGCCACCCTTCCCGCGGCTCGCCGAAGCGATCCAGAGCTATCTCGCGAAGGTCGGCATCCGCGCGAAGATCGTGCAGCGCGAGAGCGCGGCGATGCGCGAGGCGGCGCGAAAGGGCGAGACCGATCTCGCGCTCAAGGACTGGTTCGCCGACTATCCGGACGCCGAGAATTTCCTCTATCCCCTGCTCCACAGCGCCAACCGCGGCGTCGGCGGCAACGTCTCGTTCTACCAGAACCAGGCGTTCGACAAGCTGGTCGACGCGTCGCGCCGCGAGCCGGACGACGCGAAGCGCATCGCGCTCTACCGTCAGGCGGACGCGCTCGCCTTCAACGACGCGCCGATGCTCTACCTCTTCTTCTACAAGGACCTCGACGCAGTCCAGCCGTGGATTCGCGGCTTCCAGCTCCCGTCGATCCTGAACGGCCAGGACATGCGCGGGGTCTCGATCGAGCACGACCCGAGCGGACGTTAGGCAGCGATGTTCCAGGTCTTCCTCCGCCGGCTCCTCCTCTCGATCCCGACGCTGTTCGGGGTGCTGGTGGTGGTCTTCCTGCTCCTCTACGTCGCGCCCGGCGACCCGGTGATGGCGATGGTCGGCGAGCGGGCCGACCCGCAGACGATCGCCCGCCTCCGCGCCGAGCTCCGGCTCGACGACCCGCTCCCGACGCAGTTCGCCCACTATGCCGGCGGCGTGCTCCGTGGTGACCTCGGCCATTCCTACACCACCGGCCGCCCGATCCTCTCCGACCTGCTCGAGCGCTTCCCGAAGACGCTGCAGCTGGCCGGCGCGGCGATGCTCCTCGCCGCGCTCTGCGGGATCACGTTAGGCGTGCTCGCCGCCCGTCATCCCGGCGGCTGGGTCGACCGCCTTTCGCTCGGCGTCGCCTACCTCGGGATCTCGTTCCCGGTATATTGGATCGGATTGATACTAATACTGGTCTTCGCCGTCCAGCTCCGCTGGCTGCCGCCGAGCGGCTACGGCCGGCCGGCGAACCTGGTGCTGCCGGCGCTGGCCCTCGGGATGCGGTCGATCGCCTTCCTCGCCCGGATGACCCGGTCGGCGATGCTCGAAGCGTTAGGCGCGGACTTCACCCGGACCGCGACCGCCAAGGGGGTCCCCGAACGCTTCGTCGTCGTCCGCCACGCACTGCGGAATGCGCTGATCCCGGTGATCACCATCCTCGGCCTCGACTTCGGCGCGTACCTGACGGGCAGCATCCTCACCGAAACGATCTTCAGCTGGCCCGGCCTCGGCCGCTACGTCGTCAACGCGATCGCCCGCCGCGACCTCCCCGGCGTCCAGGGCGCGGTGCTCTTCCTCAGCGTGGTGTTCGTGATCGTGAACCTGCTGACGGATCTCGCGTACGCGAAGGCCGATCCGCGGGTGCGCCTCGGATAGGTCAAGACTGCGATCAGAGACGAGAGATACCGCGAGCGAGGGATGAGAGATCAGAGAACCAGCGCGGCGGGACGGCAACGACGGGCGTGCCGGTAACCGCGATCGTTGTTTCGTCGCTCATCTCTCATCTCTCCATCGGAGCCTCTCTCATCTCTCATCGCCGTGTTGAAGCCAGCACGGCGATGAGAGAGAACGCTCAGCCATTCACGGTCTTCATTCCCTGCTCGGGATAGCGCGACCCTGCGGCGACCCCGACGGGCGCGATCGAATCGATCCGTTTCATATCCTGGGCGGTCAGGCGCACATCGCGCGCCCCGGCATTTTCCTCGAGGTAGCGAACCCGCTTCGTCCCGGGGATCGGGACGATGTCGTCGCCGCGATGCAGCAGCCAGGCGAGCGCGAGCTGCGATGGCGTGCAGCCCTTCTCGGTCGCCAGCTGCTCGACGAGCTTCACGAGGTCGAGGTTCTTC
>JAICUE010000277.1 GCA_025936015.1 Gemmatimonadaceae bacterium | reverse complement strand
GCTCTCCTCGTCGAGTGATCGCGACTGCGCGGCGCGCCATGCCGCCACCGCCGGGGCGACGATCCACGGCAGTGACAGCGCCAGCCCGCCGAGCAGGGCGTGAGGCCTAACGGCGAGCATCGCCGCGCCGGGCGCGGCCGAGTACCGCGGCGACCGAGAGATCGCCGGTGACGTTGCCAGTCGTCCGGAACATGTCGGGGATCGTGTCGACGCCGAGCAGGACCCCGATGCCCTCGGCGGGGACGTGTGCCGCGAGAAGGACCGGGACGAGCACGAGGATCGAGCCGCCGGGGATCGCCGGAATGCTGAAAGTGGTCAGTGCGATCGTGATCGCGATCGTCGCCAGCTGGAGGGGTCCGAGCGCGACGCCGAAAAGATGCGCAACGAAGATCACGCTCACGGTCTGGGCGACCGCGCTCCCGGCGCGGAACGTCGCGGTCGCGAGCGGGAGGAAGAAGCCGGTGATAGCCGGCGGCAGCAGCATCCTGTCGCGCGCGGTCTCGATCATCACCGGCAGCGCCGCCATCGACGAGCGCGAGCCGAACGCCACCGCCTGTGCGGGGAGACAGGCGCGGGCGAACTGCATCAGCGGGATCCGGCCGCCGACCGCGGCGAGCGGGTAGAGCACGAGCCCGCACCACGCGGTGGTGAGCACGACCGCGACGATGATGTACGACACGAGCGCCCCCGCCGCCGAGCCGCCGGCGCGAATGGCCAATGGAATCGCGAGGGCGAACACGCCTAACGGTGCGAAGGCGAGGATCCAGCGGACGAGCAGGATCATCGTATCGTTCACCCCCTCGAAGAAGCGGATCACCACCGCCGCGCGATCGGTGGCGATTCGCGCGAGGGCGATCCCCGACGCCAGGGCGAAGACGATCAATGGGAGAATCGCGCCGTCGCTCGCCGCCTTGAACGGATTCGCCGGTACGAGTTCGACGATCCACTGGCCGACGGTGGGAATGGCCGCGGCCTTCCCCGGCGCGACGCTCGTCGCTGTTGCCCGGAGCGCAGCGGTCGCGGCCGGATCGATTGGAACGAGCGCGAACAGCGGCGGCGCGAGCAGCGCGGCGAACGCCGCACCGGCGAGGAGGATCACGAGGAAGAGCACGAGGGCGCGCACGCCGACGCTGCCGACGGTGCGCGGGTCGGGGGCGGTCGCGACCGCGACGATCAGGCTCGCGACGACCAGCGGGATCACCGTCATCCGGATCGCGTTCACGAACAGCGCGCCGACCGGCTCGGCGATCGCGAGCGCGATGCTCGCGGTCTGCTCGCTGCGCGTCGCGACGAGAAGACCCAGCGAAAATCCGGCGACGAGTCCGATGAGGACCTGCGCGGCGAGTGGAAGTCGCGCACCGCGCGCTGTAGTAGGGTTCGACACGCGGCAATTCTGCGGGTCGTCGCGATGCACGTCCAGTGCGAATCACGCTCGCGCGGTAAATCAAAAAAAAGAGCGCCCCGGATTCGGAGCGCTCTTCCTGGATCGTGCGCCGATCAGCGACCGCCGCTCTTGCCGCCTGACGAACCGCCGCCGCCGCTCGAACCGCCGCCGCCGTGCGAGCCGCCACTTCCGCCACTCGAGCCCCCGCTTCCGCCGCTCGATCCACCCGATCCGCCGGAACCGCCCTTCGAGCCGCCGCTGCTCCCGCCGCCGCCCATGCCGCCGCCGCTCGAGCCACCCGATCCGCCGGAACCGCCCTTCGAGCCGCCACTGCTCCCGCCGCCGCCCATCCCGCCACCGCTCGAACCGCCGGAGCCGCCGGATCCACCACTACCGCCGCGTGAGCCGCCGCTTCCACCGCTCGACCCACCGCCGCCGCTCGAGCCGCTGCTGCCTGACGATCCGCTCGCCGAGCGCGAGCGAGATTCGATGTCACTCTCCTGCTCGTCGCCGATGCGTTCGCTGCTGTCGCCCGACGAGCCGTTGCGCGAGCTGCCTGACGACGAGCTGCCGCTGCTGCCTGACGACCCGCTCAGTCCACTGGCTCCGCCGCGCGTCGCCGAACTGCCGATCCCTTCGTCGCCCATGTTGCCTCGGTCACTCCGACTTCCGCTCGACGAACCGCTGCTGCCCGATGAACCACTCGAGCCGCTACCACTTGATGCGTTCCGTGAGCTCTGGTCCTTGTCCCGATCCGCCATGGTGCTGTCCTCCATGCTGCATAAGGATGACTCCGGCGTACGCACCTGCCCGGCGTTCGTGTCGTTGCGGTGCCCGCCGTTGGGAACGCGCTGAGTCGCAAAGCAAATGCCATGTAGAGCCGCCGTCACCGTTGACCGTGTTCGTCGCGTCCGGTACGTTGCGCACTCCATCATGTCCGCGACTGCACGCTCCAGGACGCATCCTCGCACCTCGCTGCGCCGCCCGCCGTTACTCGGTGCCGGTGCGCGTGTCGCGCTCGTGTCGCCGGCTGGTCCGCTCCGTGGCGCGAGCGATCTCGAGCGGGCGATCGGCAACGTCGAGTCAATGGGATGGGAGCCGATCGTCGGCGTCAATGTCCTCGCGCGCCGCGGCTATTTTGCCGGAAGCGATGAGGAGCGCCTGACCGACATCGATCGTGCGCTTCGCGATCCCGGCATTGACGGCGTCTGGTGCGCGCGCGGTGGCTACGGCGCGATGCGGCTGCTGGAGTCGCTCGACTACGCCGCCGTCGCGCGGCGCCCGAAGGCGCTGCTCGGCTTCTCCGACATCACCGCGCTGCACGCGGCGATCGAGACCCGGAGCGGCGTCGCCACCTTTCACGCGCCGACCGCGCGCGGCGTGCTGAGTGCGTTCTCGCGCGACTCGCTCCAGCGCGCGGTGGTGCACGGCACCGACCCGTGCGGCACGATCGCCGCACCACGCGTGATACGTGGCGGCGTCGCCGAAGGACGGCTCGCCGGCGGCAACCTCGCGCTCCTCGTCGCCCTGCTCGGCACTCCGTACTTTCCCGTGCTCGACGGCGCGATCCTGGTGATCGAGGACATCGGTGAAGCGGTCTACCGCCTCGACCGGATGCTGACGCAGCTGCGGCTCGCCGGGGCGCTGTCGCGCGTCGCCGGGATCGTCTTCGGCGCGTTCACCGATTGTCCGGAAACGAGCGAGGACGGCGTTCGCCGCCTCGACGAAGTGCTCGACGAGGCCGCGCGCGCGGCCGGCGTCCCCGCCGTCGCCGGCGCGCCGGTCGGTCACATCGACGAGCAGTGGACGCTGCCGTTAGGCCTCACGGCGACGCTCGATGCCACCGCCGGTACCCTGCACGTTCACTGATCTCGCGGAAGAAGATGCATGGCCAAGACCGGCACTGACCTCGTCAACGAAGCGAAGCAGCGAATCACCGAGATCGACGTCCCCGCCGCGCGCGCTGCCCTCGGCCGCGACGACACCGTCTTCGTCGACGTCCGCGAACCGAACGAGTTCAACCTTGGCCGCGTCACCGGCGCCATCCCGGTCCCGCGCGGGACGATCGAGACGCGCGGCGAGGGGATGCTCCCGCGCGACAAGACGATCGTCGTCTACTGCGGGGGCGGCAGTCGCTCGGCGCTCGCCGCCGACACTCTCCAGTCGATGGGCTACGACGTCCGCTCCCTGCGCGGCGGCTACCGGGCCTGGGTCGAGAGCGACGGACCGATCGAGAGCTGACGCACGACGCGTCGCGCGAGCCGGCGCGAAGGTGCGCTTCGTGCGACACGGTTCCTGTCCATGATCACGAACGTCCTGCAGCACCGCGAGATCGCCCGTCTCGCCGCGATCCTCGCGACGCGCGAGGCGACGACCGTCGAGTGCGAGCCTGATACGCAGCCTCTCCGCGCCGCGGTCACGCTCCTGCTCCGGCCCGGCGATGCCGGCGGTCTCGAGCTCCTCCTCATCAAGCGCGCCGAGTACGAGGGCGATCCGTGGAGCGGGCAGGTCGCGCTTCCCGGCGGCCGGAAGGAGCCGGACGATCTCTCGCTCGAGCAGACCGCGGTGCGCGAGACCTGGGAGGAGACCGCGATCGACATCGCCCGCGACGGCATCGTCCTCGGTGCACTCGACGAAGTGTCGCCGCGCACGCCGACGGTGCGACGTGTCATCGTCAGGCCTTACGTCGCGGCCGTCGTTCCCGAGGTCGCGATCGTCGAGAGCCCGGAAGTCGCGGCGGCGTTCTGGGTTCCGCTTTCGGCGCTGCGTGAGACTGCCGCGTGGATCACCGCCGAGGTCGTCGCCCACGGCCAGTCGCTGAGCGTCCCCGCGTTCACGCACGGCGAGTACGTGGTCTGGGGCCTCACCGAGCGCATCCTCCGTGGCTTCCTGCGCCTCCTGGAGAGCTGACCGCGCCGAATTACCCGGTTGCGGAAAATTTCGTATGTCCTAAATTATCCCTTCCGACATCCGAAATTCGCCTCGACAAGGTCATGCATGGCCGCGCTACCACGCGTTGTTCGTCCTGAGCAGCCAGAGAAATCCGAAGCAGTAGAACCAGGTTGGAAGCGGGCGAGGCTCACTCCCACGCTCGCTGAGGTCTACCAGACCGTCCCCGTCCATGGCGTCGGGTTCTGGCGGAAGATCTTTGCCTTCGCCGGCCCTGGCTATCTCGTCGCCGTCGGCTACATGGACCCGGGCAACTGGGCGACCGACCTCGCCGGCGGGTCCCAGTTC
>JAICUE010000033.1 GCA_025936015.1 Gemmatimonadaceae bacterium | reverse complement strand
TTTTCGCCATCGCCATAGAGGTGCGGATGGCGGGCGCGCATCTTCGCGATCAGCGCGTCGCCGACGTCGCGCATCGAGAAGGCACCGCGCTCTTCGGCGATGACCGAATGGAAGAGCACCTGCAGCAGCAGGTCGCCGAGCTCGTTGCGGATTTCGCGATCGTTGGCGGCGCGCAATGCGTCGTCGAGCTCGTGCGCTTCCTCGATGAGATATGGGCGCAGCGATTGATGCGTCTGCGCTGCATCCCAGTCGCAGCGCGCGCGCAGATCGCGCATCAGCGCGAGCGTATCATCAAGGGAGGATTCGTCTTGCATGGCCATGGCGTGGTCCGTATACTAGCCACGAGTCGAATGACAGAGCAACCGAGTGATACCAGCCGCGCCTGGGTCGAGATCGACCTTGGCGCGTTGCGTCGAAATGGGGCCGCGATCGCGCGCCATGCGGGCGTTCCGCTGCTGCCAATGGTGAAGGCGGACGCGTACGGCCTCGGCGCCGTCGCGGCGGTGCGCGCGCTCGAGCCGCTCGCGCCGTGGGGATACGGGGTCGCGACGGCGCACGAGGGCCGCGCACTGCGGGACGCCGGTATCGAGCGCCCGATTCTGATCTTCACGCCGATCCTCCCCGCCGATTTTCCGGCTGCACGCGCCGCCCGCCTAACGCCGGTGCTTGGCGACGGCGGAGCGATCGCGGCCTGGATCGAGTCGGGGGGCGGCGCCTGGCACCTCGGCATCGACACGGGAATGGCGCGCGCCGGTGTCCGCTGGGATCGCGCAAGCGAGATCAGCGACCTCGCCGCCCTGCTTCCCCCGGAGGGCGCGTGCACCCACTTCCAGAATGGCGCCGACGCGGCGAGCGTCGCCACGCAGCGCGAGCGATTCCAGATCGCGGTCGCGATGCTCCCGTCGCGCCCGGCGATCCTGCACGCTGAGAATGGTCCGGCGGTCGAGCACCTCGACGGCGCGTCCGCGATGACGTTCGTGCGCCCAGGTATCTTTCTCTACGGGGTCTCGAGCGGTCATGGCGCTCGGGTTGCGCCGGAGCGAGTGCTCAGCCTGCGCGCTCGCGTCGTCGAAGTCAGGACCGTGCCTGACGGTGCGGGGGTCAGCTACGAGGCCACCTGGCAAGCCCGCGGCCCGCGGCGCATCGCGACGCTGTCGATCGGGTATGCCGATGGCTATCGTCGCGCGCTGTCGAGCAGGGGGATCGTGCTCGTCAACGGTGTCCGCGCCACTGTTGCCGGGTTGGTCACGATGGACATGACGATGGTCGACGTCACCGCGGCCGCCTGTGCGCCGGGCGACACGGCGACGCTGATCGGCTCGGCCGGACCCGACTGCCTAACGGTGGCGGACGTTGCCGCCACCGCGGACATCTCGCCGTACGAGCTCCTGACGGGCATCGGCCGGCGAGTACCGCGATTGTACAGGGAGGCTGCGTGACACACGATTCGTACGGAGATCACCGATGACGCGCCGCGCCCTGATCCTCGTCCTCGACGGCGTCGGTATCGGCGAAGCGCCTGACGCTGCCGCGTACGGTGACGCCGGCAGTGACACGCTCGGCAATCTCGCGCGCGCGGTCGGGGGGATGTCGCTGCCGAACCTCGAGGCGGCCGGCCTCGGTTGCATCAAGCCGCTGACCGGCGTCGCGGCGGTGGCGAATCCACGCGGTGCCTACGGCATGATGCGTCCGCGCAGCGCGGGGAAGGACAGCACTACCGGGCACTGGGAGATCGCCGGCGTCCAGCTGGCGAAGCCGTTCCCGACGTATCCGCACGGCTTCCCGCGTGAGATCGTCACGCAATTCGAGGAAGACACGGGGCGCGCCGTGATCGGCAACGTCGTCGGCAGCGGCACCGAGGTGCTCGACACCTTCGGGCCGGAGCACATGCGCACTGGCCAGCTGATTCTCTATACGTCCGCGGATTCAGTGTTCCAGGTTGCCGCCCACGAGTCGGTCGTCCCGCTCGCCGAGCTGTACGCGGCCTGCGAGAAGGCCCGCGCGATGCTCGTCGCGCCGAACGACGTCTCGCGTGTCATCGCGCGCCCGTTCACCGGCAAACCCGGCGCGTTCACCCGCACGGCGAATCGCCGCGATTTCGCCATCGCGCCCCCGCAGGAGACGCTGCTCGACGCCCTCGCCGCGCGTGGGATCCCGCGTACCGGGGTCGGGAAGGTCGACGACCTTTTCGCCGGACGGAACATCAAGACCCGCCACACGGCGTCGAACGCCCAGGGGATCGAGTTCATCCTCGAATGGCTGCGTGGCGATCAGGTTGGGCTTTGCTTCGCCAATCTGGTAGATTTCGACCAGCTCTTCGGGCACAGAAACGACGTTGCGGGGTTCTATGCTGCGCTCCGCGAGCTCGACCGTGCTCTCCCTTCAATGCTCGACGCACTTCACGAGGACGACCTGCTGTTCATCACCGCCGATCACGGCAACGACCCGACCACGGCATCGACCGATCACGCGCGCGAGTGCGTGCCGTTGCTCGTGCTCGGCCCGGTCGTGCGCCCCGTCTCGCTCGGCGTGCTGGATACCTTCTCCGATCTCGGTGCAACCGTCGCCGACTGGTTGGGAATCGACTTCCGTGGGCGCGGCAAATCATTCGCGCCGGTCGTCGTCAACGGATGAAAGCTCCGGACAGCAAGACGATCGACAAGTTGCGGACCGCGGCCGAGCAGGCGATGGGTCGCGCCTACGCGCCGTACTCGAGCTTCCAGGTCGGCGCCGCGCTGTTAGGCAGCGATGGCTCGATCATCGCCGGGTGCAACGTCGAGAATGCATCGTACGGCGCCGCGATCTGCGCCGAGCGGAGCGCGGTGACCGCGGCCATCGCCCGCGGGGTTCGCTCGTTCGACGCGCTCGTGCTCGTGACGAATGCGTCCGAGCCGACGCCGCCCTGCGGGATCTGCCGGCAGGTGCTGGTCGAGTTTGCGCCGTCGCTGCCGGTGACGAGCTTTGCTCGCGGCGAGCAGGCGACATGGTCGCTCGCCGAGCTGATGCCGCAGCCCTTCGTCCCGGATTCGATGGAGCGCGCATGAAGCTCGGCAAGGTGGTGGGCACCGTGGTCGCGACGCGGAAGGATCCGTCGCTCGACTCGCTCAAGCTGCTGGTGGTCGAGAACATGACGACCGCGCTCGAGAAGGAGGGCGGCTACGTCGTCGCCGTCGACAGTGTCGGCGCTGGTGTCGGTGAAGTGGTGCTGTACGCCACCGGAAGCTCCGCCCGCCTGACGGCGGTGACGAAGGATCGCCCGGTGGACGCCGTGATCATGGGAATCGTTGATTGCTTCGACGTCGAGGGCAAGAGTGTCAGTCTGGCGTAAATACGTAGTGCTTCTCGTGGCAGCGTCAGGCGCGGCCGCGTGCACCGAAAAACTTGGCAGCGGGCGCGCCTGTCCGGCGCTCTGCCCGATCGAGGAAGTCGGCATCGTCGACACGACGATCCCGGGTGTCGTGCTCGATACCACCGTCTATCCCGGGCCACCGCTCGGGAGCGAAGCTGGCGTCCTGCTCGTGACGCGGACCGACAGCGCGCTCGACCTGCGCGGGGTCTTTCGCTTCGATTCCTTGCCGAAGACCTTCGTCAAGAAGACTCCGACCGGCGGCACGGCGGACACGGTCCACTACGAGATCAAGGGGATCAAGGGGTCCAGGATCTTCGTGCAGGGCGACACGACCACCGGCGCCCCGCCGCTTCCCGCGGACACGGTCACGATCGTCGCGTACGACGTCGATACGAGCGGGGTGGCGGACACCGCGGTCGCGCCGGTCGCGGCGCTCTTCACGCCAGCGCGTGAGATCGGCCGCCGACGCATCCGCGCGGAAGCGGTGCGCGACACCTTCTCGATCCCGCTCAGCGACTCCGCGGTGCTGGCCAAGATCCAGTCGCACACCGCGCTCCGCATCGGGCTTCGCATCGAGTCCGGCGGGAACACGACGATCAACATCCTGTCGTCGGGGTTGGGCAGCTTCTCGAGCCTCCGCTTCGCGCCGTCGGCGACCGCCGACACCGCGCAGGCCGACAGCGTCATCTCGGTTGGCATCAACACCGATTCGCCGGCGGACAACCGGACGCAGGCCAGCTACCTCCTCGACTACACGCTGGCGGTGAAGGGAACCCCGCCCCCGGGGCCAGGCGAAGTCTCCGTCGGTGGAATCCGCGGGCGTCGCATCTATCTCGGATTCGACATCCCGAAGCGGCTCCTCGATTCGACGCAGATCGTCCGCGCCACGCTGCGCCTGAACCAGATACCGAGTCCGATCGCCGAGCCGTCCGACACCGCGCAGCTGCGCATCTTTCTCGGAACCGCGCTCGCGGACGTCACCGACATCACCAAGCGCGCGCTCTTCCACGAGCCATTCGGCTTCGATCCGACGGCGGGCCTGTACTACGGTTCGATCAGCGGTCTCCGCGCGGTGAAGATGCGCGCGGACAGCGCCGGATTCCGCAGTATCGAGATCGCCCCGATCCTTCGGCAGTGGGCGGGCACCGACGCAACCAAGCAGCCGCACGCGATCATCCTCTCGCTTCCGAGCGAGGGATCCTCGCCGATCGAGCTGCGATTCTCCTCGCTCGAGGCGCCAGAAGCGCTCCGCCCGTCGCTCCAGATCACCTACGTACCGCGCAACGCGCCGGGAATTCCGTGATGCATTCGCTTTCGAATTCCGCGCGGCGCCGGCGCGCCGTCAATCTTGCGTTGACGGCCGCGGCGTTCGCGGCATTCGCCGTCGCGCTGCGGCCGTTAGGCGCCCAGGGCACCGCGGCGTCACAGGGCTTCGGCTACCCGACCGGACAGCTCGGCTCGCGCGCGAGTGCCAGCGTCGGCGCGTTCACCGAGTTCGATGAGACGACCCCACTCAACCCGGCCGCGTTGATCGGCTGGCGCAATGCCGGCGTGCATTTCCAGTATGAGCCGGAGTTCCGCACGACCGAGGCCGGGGGCTCGACGATCCGCACCGCGATCAACCGCGTGCCGGTCGTCCTCGCGGCGCTTCCCCTCGGCGATCGCGCGGTGATCGCGCTCTCGCTCTCGTCGCTGCTCGACCGCACCTGGAGGACCGACGTCGTCGATCGCCGCCTGGTCGGGGCCGAGTCCCTGTACGTGAATGACATCTCCGGCTCCGACGGCGGGATGAACGACATCCGCGTCGCGGGTGCCTTCCACGTCGGCAAGTGGCTCGACGTCGGGCTCGGCGCGCATGCGATCGTCGGCCTCGATCGCTTCAACCAGACCGTGTTGCTGTCGCGCGACGATCCGCGGACGACGACGACGACGAGCACCGAGTTCAGCCCGTACACGCAGTCGGCCGACATCCGTTTTTCCGGAAGCGCGTTCTCCGCCGGGGCGACGATTCGGCCGTCGACCCATCTCGCGCTCGCGCTGTCGGCGCGGCGCGGCGAGTCCGTCACGCTCACGCGGCGTGATTCGACGCTGGCGACCGGTCGCGTCCCCGACCGGATCGGCGCCGGCGCGGCCTGGGAGATCGTACCTCGCACCGTGCTCGGCGTCGACGCCGACTGGACGGGATGGAGCTCACTGGCCCCGCTGAGCGACCGCTCCAAGCCCGAGGACGCGTTAGGCCTGTCGGTGGGCGTCGAGACGCCGGGCCCGCGCTTCGGCGGCCGCGCGCTCACGCTCCGCGGCGGCTTCCGTCACCGCAATCTCGCTTACACTGCGCCGACCGCGTTCAGCGGCGGGGTGCCGACGGATTTCCAGCAGGTGACCGAGAACGCAATCGGGTTCGGGGTGAGCGCCCCGTTCGCCTATGACCGCGCACTGATCCAGCTCTACGGCCAGCGCGCGTTGCGCAGCGTTGCCGCGGAGAAGAGCTTCACGATCGGCGTCGGCATCTCCATACGTCCCTGACGCATGACGGAAAGCGCCGAGTCGCTCGCACCGCTCATCCTCGTCGCTGACGACGTTCCGGCAAACGTCGAGCTCCTCTTCGACCAGCTCCACACGTTAGGCTACCGGACGATCTCGGCACACGACGGGCCGAGCGCGCTCGCCGCCTGCTTCGAGTTCCGTCCCGAGCTGTGCATCCTCGACGTCTCGATGCCGGCTGGCGATCTCGGCATCGACGACCGCTCGACCGGCTTCGAGGTGTGCCGCCGGATCAAGCGCGATCCGCGCAGCGCGCGGATCCCGGTCATCTTCGTGACCGCGCTCAACGACACCACCGATCGGGTGCGCGCGATCGAAGCGGGCGGCGACGACTTCCTCACCAAGCCGCACAACCGCCTCGTGCTCGGTGCCCGCGTCCGGTCGCTGATCAAGCTGAAGGGGGCCACCGACGCGCTCGAGGAGTCGTTCCGGAAGATGCGCGAGCTCGAAAAGGTCCGCGACGACCTGATGAAGATGATCGTCCACGACCTCAAGAGCCCGTTGACGACCGTGCTGGCGACGCTCGAGATGGTGACCGATGGCGATTTCGGCGCGATCTCGTCCGAGCAGCGCCGCGCGTTAGGCGACGCCGAGGCGAAGGCCGAAGACCTGCTCGCCCTGATCGAGGACCTGCTCGAGGTCGCGCGGCTCGAGGAATCGACGATCACCCTCCAGGTCGCACCGACCGCCCCGGCTGCCCTCCTGCAGGAGATCGTCCACGAATGGCGGCTCCGCTTCCAGCAGGAGGGGATCACCGTCCGCGTCGACGTGCCGGACGATGTTCCCATCTTCGAGGCGGATCCGACGCTGCTGCGCCGTGTCTTCGCCAACCTGATCCAGAACGCGGTGACGCATACCGCCCGCGCCGTCGAGCTGCAGCTCCTCGCTCGCGCCGACAGCAACGGCGTGCTCTTCACCGTCGCCGACAACGGACCCGGAATCCCGAAGGAATATCAGGAGCTGATCTTCCGGAAGTTCGAGCAGGTCCGGACGCCTAACGCTCCGCGGGTCCGCAGCTCCGGCCTCGGCCTGGCCTTCTGCAAGCTCGCCGTCGAAGCGCATGGCGGCCGCATCTGGGTCCAGAGTGAAGAGGGGAAGGGCAGCGCATTCCATTTTTGGCTGCCCCTCGCCCCGCCCGCATTGACGGCGGTGGTTCGTACGGGGAGCTGAGCGGGTCTCAACGCAGTGTTGAAACACGAAGGGGAGCCCTGACCTCCGGGCTCCCCTTCGCACCTCGAAACGGCGTCAGCGCAACGCGCTGATCAATCGATTCGCTTCAGCTCCACTCGCCGGTTCATCGCGCGGCCGGACACGGTCGCGTTGCTCGCGACCGGCTTGTCGGGACCGTAGCCGCGGGCGTTCAGCCGGGTGCCGTCGACGCCGCGCATGATCAGGTAGGCGCGGACCGCTTCGGCGCGCTGCACCGAGAGGCGCAGGTTGTGGGTGTATGTCCCGTGTGAATCGGTGTGACCACCGACTTCGACGCGGACCGTCGGGGCCGCGATCAACTGGCGAGCGACTTCATCGAGGATCGCCATCGAGCCGGGAAGCAGGTCGTCCTTGAGCGGCTCGAAGTTGACGCCGCGGAGGGTCACGGTCCGCTCGTTCGGCTTGAACAGCGCGACCGGGCAACCAACCGAATCCACCGGCGAGCCAGCCGGCGACGTCAGGCACTTGTCGCGCGAGTCCGGCACACCATCCTTGTCGCCATCGGCTTCCGCGACCGGTGCAACCGGCACCGCGCAACCCACCGAGTTCACCGCGACGCCAACTGGAGTCGCCGGGCAGCGATCGCGAGCATCCGGGACGCCGTCGTTGTCAGCGTCCGGGGCGAGGCCGCAACCATGGCCATCGACCGCGACGTTGGCTGGCGTCGTCCCGCAGAGATCCTTGCCGTCGATGACGCCGTCGTTGTCACTGTCGCGATAAACCTGGCAGCCCGCATTATCGACCGTCGCGCCAGCGGGGGTCGCCGCGCACTGGTCGCGCGTGTCCGGCACGCCATCGCCATCGGCGTCAGCCGGCGGTGCGACCGGGGTTGCGGCGGGCGCCGGGGCCGCGGCAACGACCGGACCGATCGGCGCCGGCGCCGCCTTCGCCGGCGCGTGGCCCATCCAGATCGGGAAGCTCAGCCCCGCCTGAACCGACCGATTGGTATTCCGGAGCGCAGTCCCGGCGATCGGGTGCGTGATGTAGTCGAGGACACCGTCGACGCGAAGCGCCATGTAGTTCCCCGCGGCGAGGCGGAACCCGACAAGGCCGCTGTAGCCGAGGTCGCGCATGTTCGGGGTGATCGCGTTCTTCGACGTGTACTGGTTCCGGACCCCGCCGACCCCGAGGATCGTCGAGAGCGGCCCGAACGTCGGCGCCCAGGCGTAGCGAACGTGCACCGGCAGCATCTGGAGGTCGCCCGACGATCCGCCTAACGCGTACTTGTAGAAGGAGGCGTCGCCCTCGAGCATGAACGTCGCCAGTCCGGAGCCGGACGCGAGCGTCAGGCGGGCGCCGCCGGCGTTCAGCGTGCCGTACGGCAGGCTCGGGTCGAACTTCGCCGCCGCGCCGAAGCCGCCGATCTCGATGAAGCCTTGCGCGCCGGCGGGGAGTGCCGCGCCGAGCAGCGCGGCGGTGAGCAGGGTGGTACTGACCAGGGTTGATCGCATTGCAGTCCTCGAAAGTTGAGCGGAGTGGGTCGCTCTGCAGCCACAGGGGTGGCGAGTGCGCGTCGCTTCGCGAAGCTTCCGAAGCACTGAGCCTCACCGGGTCTCTGTAAAACGGACGCATCAGCAGCGTGCGGGTTACGTCCCGGCGGGGTTTGCGGCCCGAATCCCGGGTCAAGTGCGTCGCGCCAACCGGCTGCGACCGCTATATTTACGCGTTTCCGCCTGACGCCACGCGACACCCGATCATGACCACAAGCGCCCGTCCGACCGTCTACATCGAGACCTACGGCTGCCAGATGAACGTCAGCGATTCCGAGCTGATGCTCGGGAAGCTGGCGGCCAGCGGGTATGACGCGGTCGATCGCCCCGACGGCGCGGATGTGATCCTCGTCAACACCTGCGCGATCCGCGATCACGCTGAGCAGCGCGTGATCGGCCGGCTGGGCGAGTTGAAGCGTTTCATGGGGCCGCGCACCGTCGTCGGCGTCACCGGATGCATGGCGCAACGGTTAGGGGCGCAGCTCCTCGACCGGGCGAAGCATGTCAGCCTCGTCATCGGTCCCGACGGCTATCGCGCGCTGCCCGCGCTCGTCGAGGGCGCCCGCCATGGGGAACGGGCGATTGCGACGACGTTCGACCTCGAGGAGCACTACGAGGACTTCGCGCCGCGTCGCTTCGACAAGGTCAAGGCGTGGATTCCGGTGCAGCGCGGGTGCGACTACAAGTGCACGTACTGCATCGTGCCGACGACGCGCGGCCCCGAGCGGTCGCGCCGCCTCGACGACGTCGTCCGCGAAACGCACGAAGTCGTCGCCGACGGAATGTCGGAGGTGGTGCTCCTCGGCCAGACGGTGAACTCGTACAACGACGGCACGCACGACTTTGCCGACCTGCTTCGCGCCGTCGGCGCGGTGCCCGGCGTCAGGCGGCTGCGCTTCACGAGTCCGCACCCTAACGATTTCAGCGACCGCGTCATCGCGGCGATGGCCGAGACGGATGCGTTCTGCGAGCACGTGCACCTGCCGATGCAGTCCGGATCGACGCGCGTGCTCAAGCGCATGCTTCGCCGCTACTCGCGCGAGGGCTACTTCGACTGCGTCGCGCGCCTGCGCGCGGCGATCCCCGGACTCGCGCTGACCACCGACGTGATCGTCGGATTCCCCGGCGAGACCGACGCGGACTTCGAGGAGACGCTGAGCGCCGTCCGCGAGCTGGCGTTCGAGGACGCATTCACGTTCAAGTTCTCGCCACGCGATGGGACGCCCGCGACGCGGATGCCGGAGAGCGAGACGATTTCCGACGAGGTGGCGTCGGAGCGGCTCGCGCGGCTGATCGACACCGTTCGCTCCGCCTCACGGGTGCGGAACATGACGCTGCTCGGCACTCGCCATGAAGTGCTCGTCGAGAAAACTGCGCGCCGAGGCGCGGAGCTGGTGCAGGCGCGGACGCGCGACTTCAAGACCGTGCTCCTTCCGGGCGACGAGACGCTCGTCGGCCGGTACCTCACCGTCGAGCTGACCGGCACCACTGGCTCGACCTTCACCGGCGCCGTCGTCCGTGAGCGGCTGCCACTGCCCATGGCCGGATGAAGAACCTCCTCGAAGATGCGATCGCCGAGGTGTACACCCGGGTGAGTCCGCAGGTCGCGAACTTCTGCGGCTGTGCGAAATGTCGCGATGACGCGATGTCGCTCGCGTTGAACCATGTTCGTCCGCGCTACGCCACCGGCGATCCGCCGCGCGGTGCGGTGCTCTCGCGGATCGAGCTCCAATCGGAGCGCGGGCAGGCGGAGCTCATCTCGGTGGTGATGGACGCGGTGCAGCACGTCGCCTCGCGCCCGCGGCACCAGACGCCACCTCTCGGAACTCCCGTCGTGAGCTGATCGGCAGCGCGATCGCCGCGGCGCGGGCAGGAGCCCGATGCCGCTCATCGCGATCGCGTTGCTGTCGTACGGGGCGGGGCTCCTCGCCGGCCTCGCCGGAGCGTTAGGCGGCGCCGCCATCGCGGCGGCCCTCCTCGGCGTGATCGCGGCCGTGCGGCGGAGCAGGACGCTCGCCGCGGTCGCGGCACTGCTCGCCGCCGGAATCGCGGTCGGCCGCGGCGTCGAGCGACGAGACCACGGCTGCGCGATCACCATCGCAACGCGCGGGGAGTGGACCATCGTCGGCGCGATGGATCTCGCGCCGGGCGAGACGGGTCCGGTGACGGTCCGCGCGAACGGCTGCGCGATGGCTGCCTGGGCGAGCGTCGTCACCGGTCATGCGGCGGCCGGGGTTCCGGTCCGTGCCCACGGCGTCCCGCGGCTCGACGTCCGCGGCCTCACGTTAGGCACCGTCAGGCTCGGGGTCGCGAACGGCGCGCCCTCGCTGCTTGCCCGCTGGCGGGCGGGCGCGACGAGGAGCGTCGACCGGTCCTTCGGCGGCGACGCACCGCTGGCTCGCGCGCTGCTCGTCGCCGACACGCGGAACCTCTCGCACGAGATGCGCGACGAGTTCGCGGCAGCGGGGCTCGTTCACATGCTGTCGATCTCAGGGCTGCATGTCGGGCTCATCGCGCTGGCGGTCACCATCGCGTTAGGCGCGACCGGGCTGCCGCGCGCCCGGGCCGCGTGGGGCAGCGTGCTGTTGACGGCGCTGTACGTCGCCGTCATCGGCGCTCCGGCCCCGGCGGTGCGCGCGGTCGCCATGCTCGCCGCGGCGTCGGCGTCGCGTGCCTTGCAGCGGCCGACATCGCCGTGGGCAGCGCTGGCGATCGGCGCTGCTGCGCCGCTGATCGATCCGCACCTCGTCGCCGACATCGGCTACCAGCTGAGCGTCGCGGGGATGGTCGCGCTCATCGCCGCGGGCGCGGTGAACACTCGCTGGCTGCGGGGCCGCGTGGGCGGATGGAGGCACGCGCTCCTCTTCGCGATGCTGACGTCGGTCATCGCATGCCTCGTCACCGGACCACTCGTCGCATGGCGGTTCGGGCGCGCGAGCCTCATCGCGCCGTTCGCGAACCTCGCCGCCTCCCCGTTGATGGCCGTCGCCCAGCCGATGCTGTTCCTCGCGCTCGTCCTCGGCTGGTGGCCAGGCGCGGCGCGCTTCGTTGCCGGCGCGGCCCACCCGGCACTCGCGGCGTTCGAATGGGTCGCGCACACGAGTGCGGCCATTCCCGGTGCGCAGATCGACGTCGCGGCGACCAATCTCGCTCTCGTGATCGCCGGCATTGCCTCGGTGCTGCTGGTCGTCGCCTGCGTCGCCGACGAACCCTGGCAGCCCGTCATCGGCGCGACGGCCTGCCTCGTCGCGATCGTGCTCCTCCCGGTGGTGCCGCGCCCCAGCCGCGGGATGGAGCTGCACATGATCGATGTCGGGCAGGGCGACGCCCTTGCGATCCGGACCCCCCGCGGCCGCTGGATTGTCGTCGATGCGGGCCGGTCGTGGGCGGGCGGCGACGCAGGGCGAAGCATCGTCGTCCCGTATCTCCGCGCTCGCGGCGGGCAGGTCGTCGCGTTCGTGCTCTCGCATCCGCACATGGATCACGCAGGTGGCGCGGCGAGCGTGATCTCGGCGATGCACCCGGCGCTTTATCTCGATCCCGGATTTCCCGGCGCGAGCGGGAGCTATCTCGCGTCGCTGATGGCGGCGCGCAGGGCCGGCGCGCGGTGGGAGCGCATTCGCCCGGGCGAGTCGCTGTCGGTCGACGGGATGGCCCTGGAATTCCTCGCGCCCGATTCCGCGTGGACCGCGGGGCTCGACGACGCGAATCTCGCGAGCAGCGTCCTGATCGCGAGATATGGGAAAGTCAGCTTCCTGCTCACCGGCGACGCCG